>CAZQIK010000148.1:0-5206 GCA_964593085.1 uncultured Spirochaeta sp. | reverse complement strand
AGGCTCATTCGAAGCGAAGCTTGCTCGGCTTCCCCAGCAAGGCGACACGGGCGCACTTTACTCCTACACCGGACAGGCCCTGCTCCAAAGAGCAGAACTGAAGCTACCATTCCTTGCGGATGAGTCTTTTCGCATAAACGACATGTTCTACGACTTTCATGCAAGCTACGACCCTGAGGCTTTCTTACCAAAGGCAAAGATGCTCCAGACCTACGAGGACACGCCGGATCTCAGTCACACACACGGAGAAATTCTGGTTCAGGAAGGAAACCTCCGTATAGGCGATGTAGATATGGAGTTTCGCCCGGGGCTTCGCGGCATATTTAGGAACGACGGCTTACCCGCACGTGCTGAGGCAAGCCTACGACTCCCGGAAACAGAGCTGCAGATGATGCTCGATCTTATCCCGGCACCGATACTGGGTCCATTCACCGGGACGCTCCTTGACGGCACACTCAGCGGAGAGTTTGAGCTGGAGGTGCCACTTGAACGTCTCTCTCGCATGGAGTGGATCTCTGTGTTTGAAGCGCCGGACTTCAATGTTGTCTATCTGCCGGACGCCGTAAACGTATTCAAGCTTGCCGATAGTTTTGAGCACGCTATTGTAGACCCGGTGCTTGGGTACACAACGCAGATTACGATTCCAGCTATGCAACCTGTATCAAATGAATGGATGCGTACGAACTCCGGTCTGACACCGCAGGAGGTTAAGCAGGAACCCCGCCGGACAGCATGGTTCGAGCATCTGCCCGAGTCTCCGAAAGCGGGGCACCAGCCATCAGGCCGCCCCCGGCCCACCTCCTCAGCTGCTACCCCGTACGTCAGACTTGAAGAGATGGCGCACTGGATTCCGCGCGCTGTGTTGTCGGGCGAGGACAGCTGGTTTTTTGCCCACCGCGGTTTTGACTGGCCTGCACTAAAACGGGCATTTGAGCTTAATATAGCGGAACGCCGGGTTGTCGCGGGTGCCAGTACCATAAGCATGCAGCTGATGAAGAACCTGTATCTAAACCATGACCGCGTTGCAGCGCGCAAGCTTCAGGAAGCATTTTTAGTCTTTCTCGTCGAGGAGGTAATGGAGCTGCCGAAGGAGCGCATGCTTGAGTTGTACTTGAATATTGTTGAGTTTGGCCCGGAAGTGTTTGGCATCTATGAGGCGACGCAACACTACTTTGAGAAGACCCCTGACGAGCTCGATGTCACCGAGGCGGTCTGGCTAGCCAGCATTCTCCCAAGCCCCAAACGGTACCACCAACAGTTTGAACACGGCGAGGTATTTGCCTGGTGGTTGGAGCGCAAAGAGCAGTACATGGCAAGTATGGTGCGGCGAAACCGCCTAAGCGAAGAAGAGTACGAAGAGGCTCTGGACATCAAACCCCACTTTCGTGACGACGGAACCTAATCGTCTGCGGCTTCCGCTTCTGCACCTGCCGCTTCAGGCGACCCAAGCACCCGGACAATCACCCGCCCGCTGACCCTGGACCCCAGAATATGCTCAAAGAACGGCTCAAGCTCCTCAAGGGTTATCTCGGTAACCAGTCCGGCCTCTTGGAGCAGTCGCGGCACTCCCGACTTTGCAAGTCGTTGCCAGACAGCAGCGCGCAGCTCGGCAGGATAACTCTGTGAATCTATACCCTGTATTGAAACCCCACGGAGAATGAAGGGAAAGACCGAAACCGGAACATCGGTGCCACTCACAAGCCCACAAGCTGCAACGACACCGCGAGGAAGCAAAGCCTTGCATAGGGCGCCAAGCGTCTCCCCACCAACCGTATCTATTGCGCCAGCAAAACGAGCTGGCAGCAACGGCTTTTGTGCGCCGTTAGAGAGTTCTTCACGCGCGACGATTTCGGCCGCACCAATCTTTATTAAGCTTTCAATTGCGCTGAGCTTTCCGGAGCCCGCACTCACCCGCCATCCAGCCTCATCGGCCAGCGCTACACTCAAGGAACCTACTCCGCCGCTAGCGCCACTTACCGCCAGCATGCCGTCGTCAGGCTGGGGGCCGCCAGACTCCACTGCCATGAGTGAAAGAGCGGCGGTGAACCCGGCCGTTCCAAAGATCATTGCGTCCCGCGCGGAAAGCTCGGGGGGTCGATGCTGGACCCAGTCACCTGGGACACGTATGTACTCACCATGCCCGCCCGCAGTGTTCATACCTAAATCGAAACCCGTAACGACGACTGCATCGCCTATGGTAAAGCGCGGGTCGTTGCTTGCAAGCACAGCACCGGCTGCATCGATCCCCGGTGTATGCGGATAGTTTTTGGTCACACCAGGAGCGCCGCTTGCCGAAAGCGCGTCTTTATAATTGAGTGAACTGTACTCAACGGCTATGCGAACCTCACCATCAGCAAGTGCGGGCAGCTCATGCTCGGGGAACTGCTCAAGGCGGCATTCCATGCCTTGCTCGGACTTGTAGACCCGGAGCGCTCGAAAACCGGATTCGACAGTGCTCATGATGCGCCTCGCATTTCTTTTCGTAGGAAGCGCTCAATGAGACCATGGGCAGTCTGTTTTCTGTACACTGCTGTTGAGCGTTGGTCGTCAATGGGCTTTATGAGGTCATCATAGCCAGCCATGATCTCGCTCATGTCCGCCTCCACATCGTCCAGACGTAGTCCGGTAATACGTTGCTCAACCTCACGCGACCTCACCACCGTCGGGGCCACGGCACCAACAGCAATAGCCACGCGTACCACGCTGCCAGACTCAAGCGCGGCAACGCCACAGAAAGAAAGCTTGGAGAGTGCGTTGGCCCGGCGTGTGCCGACTTTGTGATACGCTGTCACCGTTGGATCGGTTCCGGCAGGCAAATACACCGCGGTTACCAGCTCGTTATCTTTGAGTATTGTCTTGCCCGGGCCTTGGATAAAGTCATGCAACGGCACGCGCCGCGGCTCCTTTTTACCCCGAATCTCGACCTCAGCGTCCAAAACGTAGAGAGCGCATACTGCATCTGCCGCTGGCGAAGCATTACAGATATTTCCAACCAAGGTTGCTATGTTCCGTAAGCCAGGAGCTGAGAGTTCCCACGAAGCGCGTTTGATGATCTCGGGGATGCTTGGGTGCGCGAGCAACTCACTGTAGGTTACAGCTGCCCCAATGCGGATTTCCGGGCCAACCCCATTACCGGAAACGGTAATGCCGCCGAGCTCCGGCAGGTGCCCAACATAGACAACTGAGTTGCCGAGCTTTGGTAGTGTGCCCGCCCAGTTACGATATCGAACCAGGAGATCCGTCCCTCCGGCCAAGGGCGTTGCAGCATGCTCGGCACGAATCTGCAGCGCCTCTCCAAGTGTTTGCGGTCTGTAGAACTCTACCATAGGTCTTTTCCTAACTCGGCCGCGCGGTGAACGCCCTTTACAATGAGGTCGTACCCGGTACAGCGACACAAATTGCCGGAAATACCAACCCGGATCTCGTGGTCATTTGGAGTGGGGTTTTCACTTAGCAAGGCCTCGGTAGCTATGGCCATCCCAGGCATGCAGATGCCGCACTGCACAGCGCCCGCCTGCGCGTAGCCTTCGTTAATAGCCTTGCCGCGATCACCGGCTGAGAGTCCCTCAGGGGTGAGAATCTCATCACCCTCTATCATGCCTACTAACATGATGCAGGAGTTCACAATCTTGCCGTTCCGCAGGATGGAGCAAGCGCCGCACTCCCCCTCACCGCAGCCCTCCTTGACACCGGTCATTCCGAGGTCTTCGCGCAGAACATCTATGAGACGTTTGAGTGGGTTAGCTGTCACCGTGACTGGTGAGCCATTAAGCGTGAACTGTATCTCGTACATGTGAGCGCACCTCCGCTAAGTATTCTGGGGTTAAGGGAATTCGGCTTACCGGCAGGTTAAGTGCCTTCTGCACGGCAAGCGCCAGCGCCGGGGCGGCACCGTCAAGCACCACCTCACCAGCACCTTTTGCGCCGGATGGCCCGTACTGATAAGGGTTGTCGACCAGGGCGGACTTAATGCCGGAGGGGAAGTCAAGCGATGTTGGAATGCAGTAGTCGGCCATACTTACCTGTTGGAAGCGGCCGCCTTTATTTTCCATCTTCTCTATGGTGGCATAGCCGAGGCCCTGCACCATGCCGCCGTGGATCTGTCCTTCCACGACCAGCTCATCAATAGCGCGGCCAACATCAAATGCGCAGTAGATTCCCTCCACCTTAATCTCCAGTGTGACCGGGTCTACCTCCACCTCAACCGCTTTTACCCCCCATGCGTGGGTAGGATAAGCGTCACCTTGCAGAGTTAGCGGATCCCAGTTCAGGCCGCTTGGGTGGGCGTACTCTTGATACACCTCAAGCTCGCCCTCCTCCTTCCAGCGCTTTTTTAGCTTCTTGGCGGCCTCTTGCACAAGGTACCCTACCACCGAGGCAGAACGGGAGGCGCAGGTGGGGCCTGAGTCGGGGGTGGCGTCGGTGTCGGTGTTCACTAGCTGTATCTCGCTATAAGGGATATCAAGCACACCACCGGCAATCTTGCAGAAGGCGGTATCAATGCCTTGCCCAATCTCTACGTTCGAGGCGTGCACCACTACCTCGCCCTCTGCGGTTCGGCGCAGTTTCACTTTGGCCTTAATGATGTCACGCTCACCGCTGCCGGTGAAGCCACTGCCGTGCTGCACAAAAGCAAGCGCAATGCCGCGCCCGGAGCCGGGTGTGTACTCTGCATTCTTGCGGTCATAGTCCGACAGCTCCTTCACGCGAGCAAGGAGCTCATCAAGCTTTACCTCCTCGCGGAGGGTACCGTTGGTAACCGTTTTCCCACCGTTCTTCGTCCAGTAGCGCATGCGAAACTCATCTTCATCCTCGCCGATCTCACGCGCAACATGGCTCATGTGCGTCTCTATAGCAAAGAGCCCCTGTGGTGCGCCAAAGCCGCGGAATGCATCGGCCGGAACGGTGTTAGTTGCTACCGCCCGCCCGTGGACCCGCACGCTTGGGAAGTCATACACCCCATTGCCGGTGAACATGCAGCGTTGCAAAACAACACGTGATGAACTCTCGTAGGCGCCCGCATCTATGACTGCATCGATATCTACGGCAAGAATGTTGTTGTCAGAGTCAAGCGCGGTCCGCAAACGAATGCGACTGGCGTGGCGTTTACTGGTACCCGTCATGTCCTCACCCCGCTCAAAAATGAGCTGCCCCGGACGTCCGGTTTTGAGCGCCGCTACGGCCGCGGGTACCGCCAGTACATCGG
>CAZQIK010000147.1:1054-5208 GCA_964593085.1 uncultured Spirochaeta sp. | reverse complement strand
TTGACCGGGGTTACGGCTCAGCCGGGACGGTATCTCAGATAGCGGGCGGCGCCTACGACATTGGGTTTGCCGATATCAACTCCATGATTGAGTTCAACGTTAAGAACCCAGATCAAGCGCTGCAAGCAATTGCGGTTATCTACAACTATCCGCCCTTTGCAATCCTAACAACGAGTGACCGCAATATACGCAGACCAAGGGACCTAGTTGGCAAACGCATTGGCGCACCAACCTTCGACGCTTCCTTTAGACTCTGGCCGGTTTTCGCAAAGGCCGTAGGCATAGATCCAGACAGCGTGACCTGGGTAAATATGGATCCAACACTCCGCGAGCCAACCCTCATGCGTGGGCAGGTAGACGCAATTGGCGCTTTCTATTTTACGGCTGCACTCAACCTTGAAGCTGCGGGCGTAGATATGGACGACATCGTTTCCTTCCTGTATGCCGAAAACGGGGTAGATGTATATGGTAATGCCGTTATGGCTCCCAAGGCCTTTCTTGAAGAGAATCCGGAAGCTGTTCGCGGTATGATGAGCGCACTGACCAAAGCATGGCACTACACCCTGGAGAACCCAGAAAGCGCAATTGAAAGTGTTCGTCGTGCCGACGGACTCACCGACCCCGAGGTGGAACTGGCCCGGCTTGAGCTTGCTATTGAGACGAACATCATTACGCCGGAGGTTTATGATGTGGGGTTTGGGGGCGTAGACAACGAGCGATTGGAAAATGCAATTGACCAAATTGTAGAGGCCTTTGGGCTACCGAGCACCCCAAGCGCAGATAGTATCTATACCGATGAGTACCTTCCACCGTTAAGCGAGCGACTTCCTCGCTAAGCTGCAAGCTGCATTAAGGCCATCCGCCGGAATTCCATAGAACTGGACTTCCGGCGGACGCAACCAAGGACGGGCAGAACCTCATGAGCACGGACATTCCAACAACACCTTTGGTTAACTTTGATAATGTGGCTCTGCGTTACGGAACGAGCGCCGAGAGCATTCTTGCACTTGAGGGTCTGAACCTTTCGATCCGAACAGGTGAGTTCGTTGCCGTGGTCGGCATGTCCGGCTGTGGCAAGTCCTCCCTGCTCAAATTAATGTCCGGTTTGGTTCGACCCACTACAGGGTCGGTAACTATTCATGGACAAGAAGTAACTAAGCCCCTTGGAATTGTGGGGATGGCTTTCCAGAATCCATGCCTCATGCCGTGGCGCCGCGCCTTAGAGAATGTAATACTCCCGCTGGAGATCAAGTCCGAACAACGCCGTCTTCATTCCAGTAATCCGCGAGAACACAAAGAGAAAGCGCGCGAACTGCTTTCCAAGGTCGGTCTTGCAGGCTTTGAGGATAAATATCCCAAGGAGTTGTCTGGAGGCATGCGGCAACGTGTATCGCTCTGCCGCGCGCTCATACATCAACCGGAGCTCTTGCTCTTGGATGAGCCTTTCGGCGCCTTGGACGCCTTCACGCGCGAGGAGCTCTGGGGCGTGCTGCAACGACTCCATCAAGAGACCGGTTGTACGGTGGTGCTTATTACGCACGACCTTACCGAGTCGGTATATCTGGCCGACACAGTCCATGTAATGAGTCCTCGCCCGGGTCGTCTTGTGTACGGCGCCGAAGTTCCCTTTCCGCGACCGCGCAATCTTGATGATCGCTTTATTGTTTCGTTCACCCAAATTGTGGCGGATCTGCGCCACCATATTGCGAAAGGTCCGGAGGCCGAAGCCGTATGAGGTCAAAAAGCTCAGTAGAAAAGCTCGCTCCGTGGATAGTCATTGTTGTCGTGTTAGTTGCGTGGGAGTTTGGGACCCGTGCGCTAGGGCTGGAGCCTTTCATTCTCCCAAAACCCACCGACATATACGCCTCACTTCTCAGATGGTGGGAACAGATTCAGTTCCACGCTATACACACCCTCACAACGACCGTGGCAGGCTTTGCAATTGCGGTCGCTTTAGGAATATCGCTGGGACTCCTGGTGGGCTACTCACGTCTGGCCTATCATGCACTCTACCCAATTATGATCGGGTTCAACAGTGTACCTAAGGTTGCTCTGGTGCCGGTACTGGTGATCTGGTTTGGAATTGGGACGGTGCCAGCGGTCATAACCGCTTGCGCGATATCGTTCTTTCCTATTGTTGTCAATGTTGCCACCGGGCTGGCGACCGTAGAACCGGAGCTGGAGGACGTCCTGCGGAGTCTGGGCGCCAAACGTCGCGACATTTTCCTCAAGGTTGGCTTACCCTCGGCCATGCCCTACTTCTTTGCATCGCTGAAGGTTTCAGTCACTCTGGCCTTTGTCGGAACAATAATCGCAGAGACGGTAGCCTCCAACCGCGGCGTAGGATACCTCATGATTGCCGCCAGCGGCCGTTTCGATGTCCCGCTGGTATTTGCTGGCCTCTTTGTAATTGCCGCTATGGGCATAGTTCTCTATGAGGGCTTTGCCTACATGGAGCGCAAGCTCACCGGCTGGGCGTATCGTTAGAGCCACCCGGTATCGTTAAGGCTACCCGGTATCCTTAAGGCCGCCCGGCAGTTCCGCAATCACAATCAATTACTAGACCCTTCATTGAGAGCGTAAGAATGTGTCACCACAATGTCTGGGTTCAGCGACTCCTTCACTGAACAAAATTTTTCTACCGAAAGCTCAACGGCCCGCGCCGCTTGTTTTTCCTCAATCTGTCCCTGCATGATGAAATGCAGGTGGATCGAAGTAAAAGGAGCCGGTGTTTTCCCTTCCGCACGCTCGCCGGTGACTTCTACCTGCAGTGTCTGAAGCTCCTGGCGCTTCTTCTTGAGAATAGGTACAAGATCCATACTGGCGCAGCCAGCCATAGCGGCAAGCAGGACCTGCATAGGCCGAAAGCCCTCGCCCGTACCACCAATGCTCTCAGCGCCGTCCATAACTAAGGTGTTACCCTCAGCATTGTGCGCCGCAAGATGCACCGCATCATTTTTCCGTTCGAGGGTGATTTTCATTTTCATTTCTCCTTCTATCGTTATATTGGAAGCATGAACATACACACAATTGAAGACTGCATTGGCAAAACTCCGCTGGTGCACCTACGCAAACTTTATACCGGGTCCAATTTACTGCTTTGCAAGTTGGAAGGAAACAATCCGGCCGGCTCGGTAAAGGACCGCCCTGCTTATCATATGATCAAAGGGGCCCAGGAGAGCGGCCGCATTAAGCCGGGTGACACGCTCATTGAAGCAACCAGCGGCAATACCGGTATTGCACTGGCTATGGCGGCGGCTGTTCTTGGGTATCATATGATTATAGTAATGCCTGAGCACATGAGCACTGAGCGTCGTGCACCTATGAAGGCCTACGGCGCAGAACTAGTGCTCACGCCCAAAGACGCCAGCATGGAAGGTGCAATAGACACAGCCCGGCGCTTGGAACAGGAGGGACGCGGTGTGATCCTGGATCAGTTCGGCAACCCCGACAACCCACGCTCGCACTACGAAACTACCGGACCCGAAATCTGGGCCGACACCGACGGTAAGATAACCCACTTTGTTGCGTCAACCGGTACCACCGGGACAATAATGGGCACCGGCAGCTACCTCAAAGAGATGAACCCAAAGATACAGATCATTGGTGTTACGCCGGATGCAGCTGGCGGCATTCCCGGGATCCGGGCATGGCCAGCGGAATACCAGCCCGCCATCTTTGAACCGGAACGCTTAGATGAGAAGCGCGAAATGGATAAAGGCCGCGCTGAGGAGATGACGCGCGCGCTGGCGGCAAGCGAAGGGATTTTTGCAGGCATTTCATCGGGAGGCAATGTTGCAGCCGCGCTTGATGTGGCTCATGACCTAGACCACGCCGGAGTTTCCGACGCGGTCATTGTTGCAATCATATGTGACCGAGGGGACCGCTATCTGTCAACCGGTGTATTCGACTAAGGGCGCTGGCATACTTGACCAGACCAGGGCCCGGAGTTTTTAGCTCTTAGAACTCTTCAAAGTCAGCATCGCTCTCATCTTTGGATGTACGCACCTCGTCCAACTTGAGGTCAATGCCTTGGGATCGCTTCCCGGATTTTTCCGGTTGATCTGCCAAGGTAATTCCGGTCTCTTGACGAGCCGACGACCTCAAGGCGCTCGATCGCATGAAATCCCGTTTCGTCACCAACGTCTCCCACG
>CAZQIK010000147.1:0-1044 GCA_964593085.1 uncultured Spirochaeta sp. | reverse complement strand
TGAGGGTTTTGCCGCGTGACCAGTGGCCCCACCACCTCCGCCGGCGTGTCCGCCACTGGCATGCCCACCAGCGGCTGGGCCTATAGCCTTGCGACCGCCGCCGCTGCCCGCTGAGGCTCGCACTGCCCCGCTCGAACTCCCATGGCCACCGTCATCGTTTAGCTTGAAGAAGGTCATGGTGGTTTGGAGCTGCTCGGCCTGGCTGGACAGCTCTTCAGACATGGACGCCATTTCTTCGGAGGAAGATGCGTTTTGTTGAATAACCTGGTCAAGCTGTGCAATTGCTTTGTTTATTTGATCTGCACCGCTGTCCTGTTCGGCGCTTGAGGAGCGAATTTCCTGGACGAGTTCTGCAGTTTTGCGAATTTCCGGTACAATCCCGGCAATCATCTCACCGGCACCCTCGGCAACCGAGACACTAGAAGCTGAAAGCTCACTTATCTCTGCCGCAGCCGTTTGACTGCGTTCGGCAAGCTTTCTCACCTCCGAGGCAACAACCGCAAAGCCTTTGCCATGCTCGCCAGCCCGAGCCGCCTCAATGGCCGCGTTGAGCGCGAGGAGGTTCGTATTCCGCGCGATCTCTTCAATAATGGTAATTTTCTCGGCTATTTGACGCATTGCGGTAACAGTCTCAGAGACGGCCTGCCCGCCTTTCTCGGCGTTCTCATACGAGGTGCGTGCAATTTGATCCGTCTGTGTGGCGTTGTCTGCATTCTGTTTGATGTTGGAGCTCATCTGCTCCATAGAGGAAGATACTTCCTCGGCCGAGGCCGCCTGCTCGGTAGCACCCTGCGAAAGCTGCTGCGCATTTGAACTCATTTCCTGGCTACCCGATGTGACGTTCTCGGTAGCCGACTTTACACTTCGCACAACCTCAATTAATTGGTCACGCATGCGGCCCAAGGCATTTGCAAGAACCCCAATTTCGTCTTTCTGGTTCACCGGGATCGTTGCCGTCATATCTCCTTCGGAGAGCCGTTGGGCAAAGGTCACTCCGGCGGCAAGCGGTTTGGTAATCATCCGCGTGAGAAGCAGGCCAATGAG
>CAZQIK010000146.1:0-5214 GCA_964593085.1 uncultured Spirochaeta sp. | reverse complement strand
GCCACGGCACGCTCTATGCTTGTGCGCAATGCCGGGTTCCGATCCGGACCGGAACCCGGCATTGCGCACAAGCATTGAGCGTGCCGTGGCCTCTCGTGTCCCCTCTCCATTCTTGTATCAACTGCTACAACTGGCGCGTCAAGGTGAGCTGCCAGCTGAACTGCAGCAGTTTAGCACCGAGTGGGACGACGAGGCATACATCACCGTCAGCGGCCAAAGCTCAAACAACTCTATACGCCTCTCGGCTCGGTTCATGCAGGCGGTGCTTGATGACGGTGAGTGGGAGCTGACTGCGCGCACCGACGGCAGCTACTGGAAGAAGATTAAGGCACGCCACTTATGGGATAAAATTGCACGCGCTGCATGGTCCTGTGCAGACCCTGGAATACAGTATCACAGCACCATTAACGAGTGGCATACCTGCCCAGCCGACGGGGAGATACGCGCATCAAATCCCTGTTCAGAGTATATGTTCTTAGACGACACCGCCTGTAACCTGGCCTCACTTAATGTTATGAAGTTCTACAATCAGGCAACAGGTGAGTTCAATGTTGACGCCTATAAGCATGCTACTCGCATCTGGACCCAAATCCTTGAGATCAGCGTTGCTATGGCACAGTTCCCCAGCAAAGAGGTTGCGCGCAAGAGTTACGACTTCCGTACGCTTGGTCTTGGTTATGCCAATATTGGCACGCTGCTCATGGTCATGGGCTATGCCTACGACTCGGATGAAGGGCGTGCCGTTACTGCCGCCCTGTCAGCAATTCTTACCGGTGAGAGTTACGCTACTTCGGCAAAAATAGCAGAGACAGTTGGTCCTTTTCCGCGCTACGCCGCAAACAAGGAGCACATGCTGCGGGTCATCCGCAATCACCGCCGGGCTGCCTATGGCGCCGACAAAACCGAGTACGAGGGCTTAACGGTGGTGCCCGAGCCGATAAGTGTTGAGCACTGCCCACCGGCTCTGCTAACGGCTGCCCGCGAGTGCTGGGACCAAGCACTAGAACTTGGACAACAGTACGGATATCGCAACGCGCAAGCAACGGCCATTGCCCCTACCGGCACAATAGGCCTGGTCATGGACTGCGACACGACCGGTATCGAGCCCGACTACGGGTTAGTGAAGTTCAAAAAACTTGCTGGCGGCGGATACTTTAAGATCATTAACGGCTCTATCCCTCCGGCACTGAGTAAACTTGGGTACGACGAGCAGCAAATAGATGAGATCATTAAGTACTGCATTGGTCATGGAACGCTGGAAGGCGCACCTGCAATATCCGAGCAGGACCTGCGCAGCAAAGGTTTTGGAGACACCGAACTTCAGAAGGTGCGGGGGGCGCTGCGCAGCGCATTCTCACTTGAGGGTGCGTTTGGTCCCTGGCTGTTTGATGCCGAGTTTCTGCAGACCACCGTCGGCGTGCCTGAAGCAACCTGGAGCCTTCCCGGCTTTAGCTTGCTCAAACAACTTGGCTTTTCACCCACTGAGAGCGAAGAAGCAGAGATCTATGCCTGTGGCACTATGGGCCTGGAAGGAGCTCCTCACCTAAAAGAAGAACACCTACCGGTGTTCGACACCGCCAACCCGTCAGGACGACGTGGAACCCGGAGCATTGCCTGGCAAGCGCACGTAGGCATGATGGCGGCCGCCCAGCCCTTTGTATCCGGGGCTATTAGCAAGACCATAAACATGCCCAACAACGCTACGGTCGAGGATGTCAAAGGCGCCTACATGGTATCCTGGCGCCGAATGCTCAAGGCGCTGGCGCTCTACCGTGACGGCTCAAAGCTCAGTCAGCCGCTTTCCAGTTTCACCGGCGGTAACGACAGCATTGCTCGCACCCTCATGGAGTCTGAGAAGCGCATTGAAGAAATAAGTGCAGCTATGGATGCCGCCCTTGAGACCGGCAGCAGTGGTGCGGGGCAGCCTGCAGCGGCTTCATCGACCCCGGCTGCAACATCGGCCCCCGCACAACAGCAAGCTCGTGCACAGCAAGCCGCTTCAGGAAATCCTGAGGTTCCAGGGAGACCGAGCCCTACCGCTCCGGAGCGTAACAAGCCTAACTACAAACGCGAGGCGCTACCTTCACGGCGCAAGGGCTACACCCAAAAAGCAAAAATTGGTGGGCACAGTCTCTTTTTGCGCACCGGTGAGTACAGCGACGGCCGCCTCGGGGAGATCTTCCTTGATATGCACAAGGAGGGCGCGGCCTTTCGGTCACTCATGAACAGTTTTGCTATTGCGGTGTCGCTTGGCATGCAGTACGGCGTTCCGCTTGAGGAGTATGTGGACGCCTTTACCTTCACGCGCTTTGAACCCAACGGTATTGTGCGGGGCCATGAGAACATTAAGATGGCAACCAGCGTCTTAGACTTCATCTTTCGTGAGTTGGCACTGACCTACCTTGGCCGCACCGACCTGGTGCAGGTTTCTCCGGACGATCTGCGGCCAACCGAGACCAGCTCTATGAGTGCCAGTGATCAGGAAACCTCACCCCGCGCAGAGCACACAGAAGAGAGTGGCGACTCGGAGCGGTTGCACCACAGCATTGGCTTTAGAACCTCTGCCGTTGCTAAGGCCGGACCTTCAAGTAAGGTAACTCCTCAAGCAGGTGTCCCGACTCAAGAACAGGCCCGGTCAAACGCGCGCCTACAAGGTTTTGCGGGTGATCCATGTCCGACATGCGGGCACTTTACGCTGGTGCGTAACGGCACGTGCATGAAATGCAACACCTGTGGCTCAACGACAGGTTGTTCTTAATCAAAATCCGGAGAAGGGCATGACGCTTGTTGTAGACCTTGGCAACTCTAATATCGCCTGTGGGGTGTTTGACGGTGAAGAACTTGTTGCCCGCTTTCGGCTGCGTACTTCTGTTGAGCAAACGGCGGACGAGTACGAGGCACTTCTGCGTGGCATCTTGGCGGGCAAAGGTATAACTGCTGACGGGGTGAGGCGCGTAGTTATTGGGAGTGTGGTCCCCGACCTCACCGAGCCCCTTGCCCGCGCGGTCGAGTCTATCTGCAGGACCGCACCGCTTGTCCTTCGGCCGGGGCTCCTCAGCGGGCTTACCATTTGCATTGACAACCCACGTGAGCTGGGAATAGATCTCTTAGCCGATGCAGTGGCCGCGCATTATCGCTACGGCAGCACGGGTCATGACTGTATTGTCATTGACTTTGGCACGGCGCTGACTTTCACTACCGTGACGGCTGGAGGCAATGTGTTGGGTGTGGCCATTGCGCCGGGAATAAAAAGTGCGATGGAGGCACTGTTTTCCAACACCGCGCAGCTGCCCCATATCGCCCTTGAACCACCCCCAAGCGTAATTGGCACCAACAGCATCCACTCAATACAGTCGGGCGTGGTCTACGGCTACGCTGGCCTGGTGCAAAGCATGATTCAACGAATAAAAGCCGAACTGGCTGCACGTTCGGCAGGCAAGGCCAATGTGTTGGTAATCTCCACTGGTGGCTACTCACCGGTGATTACCGGCGAGGTGCCCGAGATCGACCACTTAGAACCCGACCTCACGCTTGAGGGCCTGTTACGGCTGGCCGACATGCAGGACTCGGCGGGATAGAACTGCTCTGCCTTCCGGGGTCAGGCGCAGACGCCGGGGAAAGAGTGACCGGGGTGGGCGCGATAGCAGCCCACCAGCCTCAAGCTCCGTAAGGCAGCCCCGAATTTCGGTCAAGTGCATGCTGCTGAGACAACCATAATCACGCCGTAGATGCAGTCCTCGCGAGAACACAAAGTAGCTTCTTTCGCCGCCAGCGGTTGCTACCGCCTCGTCCAGCGTCAGTGCCCGCGCGTTGTGCGCAACGAATCTCAATAGTATCTGCAGCTCAGGCGCCTCGTGAACTGCAGTGCCTCTACAGACGTCACATCCATTGCAGAACTCAAGCTCGTGCCCTAAAAGCCTGAGCAAATGCTCGCGACGGCAGTCGCCAGCGGCCGCATACGCGAGCATGGCGAGTCGCCGCTGCTCGGTGTAGTCGGCTGGCGCGGCTGGGCCGCTACGTGGGGCCGCGTCGCAAACCGTTGTGTCGGCTGGGCGACCACGTGGGGCGCCGTCGCTTAGCGAGAACAACAGCACTGCCTCGGCTGGCTCGCGGTCACGACCGGCACGGCCCGACTCCTGCAGGTAGCTCTCGATGGAGGGAGACACATCTCGGTGCAGTACGCTGCGAATATTGCTTTTGTCCACGCCCATTCCATAAGCCGTAGTAGAGGCGAGTATTCCGTTTGGGGAGTGGAAAAACCAGTCCTCAACTCGTTTTTTTTCGTCGCGGGAGAGCCCGGCGTGATAGTAACGGATCTCGTCCTCGCCCAGACGCTCCCGCAGCAGCATGGCCGTGCTTTCTGCGCGTTTGCGCGTGGCGCAGAAGATAAGGGCGGGCCGTTGTAGGGCGGGCGCTGGCGCGAGCGCGGGCGCTGGCGGATGCGGTGATAGCAGCGAGATGAGGGCGGCATCCTTGGACAGGGTTGGCAGCACGCTGTAACGCAGGTTCGTTCGGTCGGGGTTGCCGACAATGAGGTGGGCGGCCGCCGAGCCGAAGACGTGTTCGGTGATCTTGGCGAGGATGGGCGGTGAGGCGGTGGCGGTGAAGGCTGTTACCACCGCGGCGGGTAGGGCCGCGACAACCTCTCGTAGCTTGAGGTAGCTGGGCCTAAAAGTCTCACCCCACTCGGCAACGCAATGGGACTCATCAATCACGATATGGCCAATGGGCAACGCGGTAAGTCGCTTAAGTACTGTAGGCCCCGAGGCGGTTTCGGGGTTGGTCAGCAGTATGCGCAACGTTCCAGCATCGGCTTGCTTCCAAATTTCGTTGCGCTCCGTGATACTTTGGCCGCCACGAAGTACACGACATGGTATGCCGCTTTCCTGCATGCGTCGCTCTTGGTCAGCCATGAGCGAAAGGAGGGGAAAAACGACTACCGTCATTTCCCTGATCATGATCGCAGGCAGCTGAAAACATAGTGACTTGCCAGCGCCGGTAGGGAGTATTACCAGCTGCCGTCGGCCAATAGCCTCCGGGTCTGCCAGCGCCTCTAATACGTTGGAAATTACCAAGCGTTGATATGGAAATAAATAGCTGAGCCCGAAACTGCGTTGAGCTTCATCTAAGATCGGGTCGGGTGTAATTATCTCTGTCGCCATCACGATATCCTCCTTGTGTGGGTGCTAAGGGGCATAGTCCAGCCCATACGGG
>CAZQIK010000145.1:0-5226 GCA_964593085.1 uncultured Spirochaeta sp. | reverse complement strand
GGATCATCATTATCTCGGGTCGTACCACCTCATACCCTTGCATTCGTGTCAACGCGGTTAAAGCCTCCGTGTATTGCCCTGCATCGTAGGATAACAAGAACTCAAGATACGGCGAGTATCCACCGGGACCTACTCGTTCCAGAAGGTTATACGCCCGTGTAGAATTACCTTGCTTCATTGAATAGAGAATAGCGTTAACCAAAAACCGACGGTCACCGGTCAGTTCAGCAGCCTGCTCGTAATGAGTGGGATCCTCTGATTCCGGCAAAAAGACCAGCAGCCTGTTTTCGTCCTGGACTATTTCTTCGGTAGAATCTTGGGTTGCTTGTTCGTTTGGTTTTTCGTTCGGTCGGCTCGGCAACACGCCGCTGCGAAGAAAGGCTTCAGCCGCCAGCGTGGAGTACCGGCCAGTTTGCAGGTGCAGCGCGGCCTGTTGCCCCGCTATGGAGTCCCTGTCTGCCAACAATGCTGCATGTATGTACAGTGCTCGCAGATCCCGGTTGCCGGGCACATCTTCAACGGCGGCTCGCGCAGTGTGCATGAATAATTCATAGGTGTCTCGTTGCACGGAGACGTCATGCGCGCGCCGCACGAGACGCATCCAGTCAAACGCCGTACGCGCGTCCTCAAAGGCCTCAAGAATAGATGCTTCGGCTATCTCGTAGTTTTCGTCGAGTAGAGCCCGGTCGATACGGGCGATGGCGGCCGCCACAGCACGTGTTGTCCGTGTTGCCCCCAGCCCAATTCCAATGACCACCACGGTGGCTGCAAGAACAAGAACTGCAACACCCACAAATGCTGCTGCAACAAGCCTTCGTCGCCTCTCGTTCATGTATCGCAACCCTTCGCAACAGCATCCAACACGCCGTTTATAAAACGAAAAGACTGTTCCGAACCGAAGTTCTTCGCTATATCAACTGCTTCGTTTATGACAACAGAAGCTGGTATGTCAGGTTGGTAGAGCAAGCAGTAGACGCTCATTCGTAGAATTGCCAGATCTACCCGTGCAATACGTGAGATATCCCAGTGCTGAAGTCGCGTCTTAATGGCTCCGTCAATTTTCTCACTGTTGCGCACCGTTCCCTGTACAAGCAGGCGTGCAAAGTCGTTGGCGGCAAGTCCGTCGTCGGTAGATTCCATGCCCTCGCCAACAAGTAGCTCATCCTGCTCATCCTGCGACATTTCCCACGCATAAAGGGCCTGCACGGCGAGGATTCGGCCCTTTCGTCGCGATCCAATGTTTACCAAGACAGGTTCTCATCAAAGATCGTGATGTCGGCATCTTCACGAAGCTCATCAATAATCTCGCGCAGTGCCTGCTCAAAGGTCTTTTGTTGCTTTTCCATGAGTAAATAGTTCACAATCTGTCGGCGGACCGTCATGCTCTGTCCGGGCAGCAACGGATCGTCGAGTTCCAGCAATTTTGCACTGCGCCGGTCACGTACGCGCGCAATGTGATAACCAACGTTGGACTCCAACACCCGGCTCACCTGTCCCTGTTCAAGTTCAAAAAGACTGTCGACAAACCCCGGGCCAAGCTGCGCGCGGTTTCGTCTATCTGTACGGAGCAGATACCCAAAGTCGTCACCACGAAACTGGCTGTCGTCCACCGATCGGTCCATCATATCATCAAAGGTCGAACTGCCGTTGCGAAGTTCTCGATACAGTTCCTCTGCGTGGTTTCGCTTTTCGCGACGCTCAGCGCTGGTGGTGTTACGGGTATCCCAGAACAGGTGGTCGAAACGCACCATAGCTGGGTTGTTAAAATCGGTTGCATTGTCCTCGTAAACTCTACGAATCTCACGCTCGCTCGGCTGGGCAACATTCTCGAACAATGATCGTTTCTTCTGGAGTACGTACTTCTCCTGGGTAAGCCGTCGTTCCACTTGTTCTACATATTGATCCCAACTCATCCCAACCTGGCTTTCTATGATCTCTCGAAACTGGCTTTCGTTTACCTGTTGATCCAAACTTTGTCGCTGTTGAGCTATTCCCTGATCAATTTCCGCACGAGATACGGTAATGCCATCACGTTCTGCCGCCTGCATGATAAGTACCTCGGCAATGCTTGCGTCGAGAACCTCCATGCGTTGCTCGCGTGTAAGGCTGGTTTGAAGCTGTGCTTCAATCATTTCAACCTGAGAGCGCAACTCACGCTGCCCAATATTCTCGGTCTCTTCAAGCTGTACAATTGCAACCGGCTTGTCCAACACCTGGGCGTTCAGGGTTCCTGTGAGCGCTATAAGGATCACAAAAAGAGCAAACTTCATTTTCATAGTTGTTTTATCCTCGATATATAGTTTCAATTTTTTGTCTGTTGGGCTAGGCCACACCTAACTCTGTGCATCACATACTACCACAAATCACAGTAGTTTCACTACGCCCGAAGTTTCATTACGCGGGGAGCCTTCACATTGAACCTTGCTTACTGAGCAGTTCCATAAGCTTTTTTGTGCCACCAAGCCGTTGGTCAAGACGCAACCCCCGCTTTAGATATACCGAGGCCTTGTCCAAGCGCGCCGCTGCTGCATGTAATTCGGCTGCTCTCTTGAGATAGAATGCGGTATCTTTTCGTGAGAAATCATACTCAATGAGGTTTTCAAGACAGTCCAGCACTATGACATCCGAGACCTTGCCCGGCATTCGCGTACCGACTATCATTCGCAGACGATCCTTCACCTCATCAAAAAAATGCCGAAAATACGGGGTTTCACGTTCAAAATCCGCTATTTTCAGTAAGAGGTGAAAAGCTGGCAGTAGTTTATCGCGGGCCTCGTACTCCTCAGCTAAGAGAAAAGCACAGTCCATAAAGTCTTCACGATCTAAGTGGGAAGCAAGACTAAAACTACCGGTGCCCATGAGGTCATCGTAGAGATGTACCGCGTCATGGGAACGTTCGTGCAGTAGATCAAAAAAGATCAACTGCGACTGACTATGTGGGTCGTCGCGTCGCTTTCGTAGAAACTCCCGATAGTCAAACTGATCCTCGTGGTGCACAATCCGATGTCGACGGTCATAGTCTTCGCGTGACTCCGGGTCATAGAGTGTCTTATATGCTGCAACAAGCTGCTGCATCAGCACCAGAGTGCCGTGACGATCCGAAGCTACATCCGGGTGGAGTTTCTTCGCTTGACGTCTAAATGCTTGTTTAATCTCAACTTGAGAACAGGAGGTCTTTAGTCCAAGTATCTCATAGTAGTTTGCCACGCCGCTTAGCCCTACTACTCAACCTTGAGTTGAGTTGCCGTAGCCTTGGCTGCGGCCTCATTAGACATAATCTTGGAATTCCGGATGAACATGCCTTCAGATTCCATATTTTGCATGAGAATTTGTAAGGTTTTGAGCGCAAAAAGACCGCGAGGCCGAACAAACGCCAAGGACCTTTTTCCAACCACCATTCCAGCGCTGGAAAGATATGCTTTTACGCCTTCGCCGGGTTGCCCCGAAAAGAAGTTCCGGCTTTCGGCACCTACCGCAATGTAACTGTAACTACTTAATGACTGGGGGTTGCTTTTTTCGGCACGGATTACGTTTACCTGGTGTCCTGCACGCTCCAGTCCAGCTGCCAAGGCGCTGGCTATGCGCGCCAAAGCATCTGAACCATTTTGTGGTGGGAAGAAAACTACTGCGATTCTCACTACGACCTCTTGCCGTTGCGAATCTACAGCTGCACACTCAACTGTGCAGCTGAGCGCTAATTCGAGGGAGTTTCCTCAAAGAACTCAGGAGACATGAGGTCGTCTAACTCACCTTCGTTGTCTAAATCACCCTCTTCTACCTCCCACCAAGGAACGGCATCGCCTTGTTCCATACGACGAGCGGCAGCTTCTACATTACCGGTATCGGGAGTGCGGTTTAAAAAGGCAACACCAAACGAAGACAGAAAAAACACCGCACCAATTATCGATGTAGTTTTCGTCAGAATATTTCCGGAGCGATTTCCAACTTGCGACGCGCCGCCGCCACCAAATATACCGCCAAGACCGCCACTGCTCTCTTCTTGGATCATCACAAGACCTATGAGTAAAAGCGCGCTCAACACGAAGAAAACCAGTAGTATAATAGACAAGAAACCCATAAATTCTTTAACCTCACGTACATGGTGCGTTCATAAACACGGGCAACCGTGTCGTTATTGATCGAATCTTACGATTGGGACAAAATCTGAAGCCTTAAGAGCAGCTCCGCCAACGAGCGCACCGTCGATGTCGGCCTCGGCCATTAACCCTTTTACGTTATTTGGCTTCACCGAGCCACCGTACTGGATAACTATGTTCTCTGCAGCCTGTGCCGAGTACAACTCCCCGATTTGCTCACGAACAATACGGTGTGCTTGTTCCGCATCATCCGGTGTTGCTGTCTTGCCGGTGCCAATTGCCCAGACCGGTTCGTAGGCAATAGTAACCCGACCAAGGGCCTTCTCGTCAAGCCCACTCAAGCCGGAGTCGATCTGACGAACAACAACGTCCTTGAGCTTTCCGCTTTCCCGCTGTTCCAAGGTTTCACCAATGCAGAGAATGACCTCCATGCCCTGCTCAAGCGCTAACAGAACTTTTGAGTTAATGAGTTCATCACTCTCACCATATACATGACGCCGTTCGGAGTGGCCCAGAATGACTAGCTTAACGCCTATATCCAGTAACATTCGCGCCGAAATCTCACCGGTGTGAGCACCTTCAAGTTCGACAGCCATGTTTTGCGCAGCTACCTCAATTTTGCTCCCTTTAAGCGCTTCAACTACGCCCGCAAGCGCAGTGAAAGGTGGAGCTACCGCAACCCGATGGGAAGCGCTGCCAATTCCATCGCGCAACTCAGCAGCAAGCGCTTGGGCTTCATCTATAGTTTTGTGCATTTTCCAGTTTCCCGCAATAAATGGCTTTCGCATAATTTCATCCTCTCATTAAGCCTGTATACAGCACCGGGCCGCATAGGCGGCCCGGTGCATCTGCCGTACGTGCGACGACCTTTTCGTTCACGTGTGTGTGTCTTGGGTAGATTGAGCGTTGCGGCGTCTTACTCTTCAAGCGCTGCGATACCGGGAAGTACTTTGCCTTCAAGAAACTCAAGCGAAGCACCACCTCCGGTTGAGACATGGCTCATTCGCTCAGATAGCTGAAACTTATTTGCCGCTGCAACGGAATCACCGCCGCCAACAATACTCGTTCCCTGGCACTCGGCAGATCGGAAGAGCACACGTCTGAACTCCAGTCACGTGAAACGATCTCG
>CAZQIK010000144.1:0-5250 GCA_964593085.1 uncultured Spirochaeta sp. | reverse complement strand
GCCCTACCCGCAACCTGAAGAATGTTGTGTTGTTATGGTCAATTGAGGTTATGCGGCTTCCCAGGTTCTGCTGTTGCAGGCGAACTCGTGCCTGTTCTACCCTGTCGCGGCTTGGAGATGAGATTACCTGTATCCAGTACTCGGTTACACGCACTCGCTGTTCAGCTGGCTCGGCTGGCGCAGCTTCTTTGGCAGGACGTGCGGGTGCTGCACGTTGTGGTTCTTCTCGTTGCTCCGTGTGCGTGGCAGGCTCACGTGGTGCGGGCTCAGTTGCCGTTGGTGCCGGATCCGCGGGAACGCTTGGACGAGTATTCTCGGTAACCCTGGGCTGCGGGCCGCTTTCCGGCTGTGAGAGCGTGTCGTCAACCCCGTAGATGATAATTACATCATCATCTGCACCGCGAGGTTCCTCCGGAAGCAGTTCTACAGAGTCGGTAGCCGTTTCAGGGCTGCGTATAAACTCAATAGGATCAAAATTGCGCCGCGGGTCTACAGACGAGTCGTGGGTAACGCTCAACGGGTCATCAGTTGCGCGGGGATAAAAATAAGCCATTCCGATACCGACCACAGCTGCAAAAGCCAACGTGACCGAGACAACTACTATTAGAACTTTGTGCTGCTCCATTTCGATCTTCCTTTCCGCGCTTTTGGTTCACTTTGTTGCCCGACGTTGGAGGATATCGTCAATCCTTTTGTCCAACGCACGGTGGGAACCGTAGTTTCTCACAGTATCTATATCGACCTCGTCGGCCGAAAACTTAGCACTCAGTCGTCGCTGTCGATAAATCCGGCGTAACACAGCCACAGGCGAATGCTTATCGCGCCGCATGGCCCGAACGAGCCTGATCGGTGCACAGGCATCTACCCACATGACAAAGTCACACAGCCGGTGAAGCCCCATAGGAAAAAGCAGCGCAGCGTTCACAACACAGTCCCGGTCCGACGCCTCGCTGAGCCGCTCTTGCACAATCTCAACCATACGCGGATGAAGGATAGATTCCAGTTCCGCCAGTGCCTGAGGATCGGCAAATACAATATCGCCCAGCCTCCTCCGGTCCGGCAGCTCGTTCTCACCAAGTATCTGCCTACCAAACCGCTGCACCACCGTATCGGACAGCTCTCTTAAAGCCTGATGTCCGGTTTTGTCGACATCAATCTCAACAAAGCCACGCGCCGCGAGCCGCTGCGCAACGGTGCTCTTGCCAGCGCAATAGCTCCCAGCAACCCCAATCACCATTCGTACCTTGTTCGCAGCCCATTGCTCCGAAGCCATGATTAGTGCAGGTCTCCCCAACTATAACCGCTTTCAACATTCACGCGCAGCGGGAGTGAAAGCTCAACAGCGCGCGGCATCTCTTCCCGCAACACTGCCTCGGCCGCGTCCCGCTCGGCCTCGGGCGCCTCAAGAATCAGCTCATCGTGCACTTGCAGCAACATACGAGTCTGCAGCTGCTCGCGCTCGAGACGGTTGCGGACCAGGATCATCGCGCGCTTAACAATATCCGCTGCGGTTCCTTGAATAGGCGTGTTGACCGCAATGCGCTCGGCACCGGCCTTAACCGTTTTATTGCGATTGTTAATGTCATGCAGCACCCGTTGACGCCCAAACATCGTCCGTACGACACCGTGCTGTTCGGCGTCGGCAACGGTCGCATCTATGAAACTGCGTATACCCGAGTACTTGGCGAAATACGACTCAATAAACTCCGCAGCGCGCCCGCGCGGTATACCCAGCTCTCCGGCAAGCCGGAAAGCCGACATGCCGTACATAACCCCAAAGTTAATCGTCTTGGCAACTCGCCGTTGATCGGCGCTCACTTCATCTAGGTTCACGCCAAACAGATCCGATGCAGTGCTGCTGTGCACATCTTGACCGGATCGGAACGCCGTAAGCAGCCCCGGATCTTGTGACAAATGCGCTAACACCACCAGCTCAATTTGTGAGTAGTCGGCACTCACAAAAATTGATCCGGAATCGGGGACAAAAGCTCCCCGAATGCGGCGTCCTTCTTCGTCCTTGATCGGAATATTCTGCAGATTGGGGTCTTTACTTGAGAGCCGACCGGTTGCGGTTCCGGTCTGAACAAAATGGGTATGCAGTCGCCTTGTCTCAGGATTCACCAGCGCAGGCAGTGTGTCTACATATGTGCTCTTCAGCTTGGCCAGCTGCCGATATCGCAGCACCTTTTCCGGCACCGGATCTTCAGCCGCAAGCTGCTGCAAGACATCAGTGTCGGTGGAGTACCCGGTTTTGGTTTTCTTGATGGGCTTGAGCTTACGTTCGTTGAACAATACTTCTTGCAACTGCTTCGTGCTGGCTATATTGAACTCATGCCCGGCCAAGCGGTAAATTTCGGCCTCGATCTCGCTTAAGGAATGAGTTAGTTCAACGCTGTACTCCTCTAAAACCTTGACATTCAGTCCAATCCCGCGTGCCTCCATCTCCGCCAGAATGGGAACTAGCGGCATCTCGATATCTTGCATGACCGACCCAAGTCGAGCCTCGGCAAGCATTGGAGACAAAGCCTCGTACAGCTGCAAGGTGATGTCGGCATCCTCGGCCGCATACGAGGTGGCTGAGTCCAACGGCGTCTTCTGGAATGGCCCAGGTTTGCCGTTCTCACCTTGCGGAACAATATCCGCATAATGCAGGGTTTGCAGTCCTAAGAACCGCTCGGCAAGCGCATCCATACCGTACTGCGCAACTCCCGAGTCCAGCAGCCAGGCGGCAAGCATGGTATCAAACACGGGGCGCTGTATGCGCACACCCCACCGCAGCATGACCTGGTAGTCATACTTAAGGTTCTGTCCTACCACGGCTACCGGGTCGGTCTCAAGCAGTGAGCTGAGCGCCTCTCGCACCGGCTTTTCCTCCAGCACAACTCCATCCGGCCCAAAGAGCGGAATGTAGCAGGCCTCGCCAAGTGCAACACACAATGAGAAGCCAACTGGCGTAGCCACAAGAGCCTCCAGCCCGGTTGTCTCACAATCAAACGCAAGTATCTTCGCCTTGCGTGCGCGTCCAATCCAGTCTTGTAACTGATCCAGGGTTGACACCTGCTGGTATCCAGAGCGATCGGGGGCCTGCAGATCCTTGGCCAGCGCCACCGTAGGGTCGGAAACGATGGAGGGTTCATCGCTGCTCGCAGAGTCGGCAGTGTGTGCAGCTCGAGCAGCGCTTGTGGGAGTTGCCGAACGCAACTGTTCTATGACGCTGTTCATTCCACGCTCGGCAAAAAGGTCCAGGGCCCTGTCGGCGTTGAGTTGGTTTAGCCGCAAGCCTTCTGCATCGGTAGGCAGATCTATGTCATAATTCAGCATTACCAGTTCCCGGCTAAGCAACGCCGAATCACGCCCATCTTGGAGCTTCTTTTTTTGCGAAGCCGAGGTCACGCTCTCAACATTTTCGTATATACCATCGAGCGTGGTGAACTGCTCAAGCAGAGCAACTGCTCCCTTAGCACCAATGCCTTTCACCCCGGGGATGTTGTCCGAACTGTCGCCGACTAGCGAAAGGTAGTCGCAAATCTGCTCGGGGTATACGCCCCAGGCAGCATAGACCTCATCGCGCCCCAACTCTTCAAAGGATCCATCCGAGGGCTTGAGAACCCGTGTCTTACCCGCAACCAACTGCAGCAGATCTTTGTCCCCTGATATAACGTAACAAGCTCGCCCCTCGACGCGACACCGCTCAGCTAGGGTAGCAATAAGATCGTCGGCCTCAAAGCCGTCGCGGCGCAGTTGCGGCACGCCAAGTGCCTCAAGCGCCTCTTCAATCACGGGAATTTGCTCGGTGAGGTCTTCAGGGGTTTTATCCCTTGTGCTTTTGTACTCTGCGTAACGCTCATGTCGGAAGGTTGGCGTACGTGAGTCAAGAATCACCCCAAAGTACTGGGGATCGTACTGTTGTACAAAGGAGAGGAAAGACCTAAAAAACCCAAATATCGCAGAAACATTCCTCCCCTGAGAGTCACGGAGAGGGCGACGAATAAAGGCAAAGTAGGAGCGATAGACGAGGCTGTAGGCGTCCAACAAATAAAGCGGTTTCATACTGTAGTTAACCTCGGGAACACCTCGCCACTTAGAACCACCTCACCACTTGGAGACACCTCGCCAAGCCACAGCCCTCAAGCCGAGGCTACGCTACAAACGTTACGCGCCGAGGTCTATCATGGACGGGGCACCGGTGGCAGCACCGTACGGTGAACCTTTGCGGCTAGGAATACGGATCTGTTCAATAGACCCTTGAATTTCGGTCATGCGTTGCTTCAAGAGCTGCTGGTTGCGCTCGTTAGACTGGAGAACACTGTCTCTTAGCTTACTCAAACTGTCGCGGAGTGCAGGAATATCCTCTTCCACCTCACCTGCGGAGCTGGGCACAACAAGCTCGGAATACAGCTGCTCAAGTGGATCAATGACCTTCTGGAATGCGTAAATCTCACCAACAATAGCGCTTTCCATTTCTACTTGACGTTCAAGCAGCCGCCCGTCGCCACGCTCTATTGAGTTCTTCTCTTCATCAAGCAGGCTTAGGTAGTCATAAAAGCGATTCCGTTGCGCAAGAAAGTGTTCGCGAAGTTTGCGCAGCACAGCGCTCCGGTGATCTAGTTCATCTTGATCTAGTGTTCCATCGGCTGCATGCTTGGCTGTCTGTTTCATGGGTGTCCTCCCAATTTATCCCGCGAAGTTGATTCCCGCGGAGCCGGAAGAAGCGTTCCCCTGACCCGAGCCGGACACACCGGCCACCTGTTGCCAGGCGCTGCGAAGTTCATACAACATGGGACGAAGTGTCTTAAGCGGCGCAGCCTCTTTCTTCATATTGGCGTCTCGTAGGACCCCATTAAAGTAAAGATAGAGGCTGAAAAGGCTCTGTGCTATCTGCCCGCCTTGATCAAAGTCCAGCGATGCCATGAGTTCGGTAACGATCTCCTGAGTCTTTACAATAGAGTTATTTACCAGGTCGAAGCGCCGCGAATTCTCAAGTTCAGAGACAGCTGCATCAATTTGCCGCAGCGCCTCGTCGTAAAGCATCACGATGATCTGTCCTTGCCCAGCAGTCTTAACCCGAGCTTCGCGGTATGCGTTGACTGGATTCGCCCTATAGCTCATCTACTTTCCTCCCGTCTGATACTGTAAGTATCGACCACAGCACTACGGAAATTTACGCCAAATTTAGAAAAAAAACGGCGATGTTCGGTCTATTCACCTGTGCGTTTCCTTATTGTAACGCGGGTGGGCTCAGTACTCAAG
>CAZQIK010000143.1:0-5256 GCA_964593085.1 uncultured Spirochaeta sp. | reverse complement strand
AGGCTCCGCTGCTGCTGTCCTTGCAGGGTGTTCTTCCGTGAAGGTTGGTGATGCCTCCGCGCCACAGCGCATGGCATTGCTAATGGATAATAGCCTCTGCGTAAACTGTCAGGCTTGTCGGCTGGCATGTCAGAATGAGAACAACCTTCCGGTAGAAATGGCCTATATCCGCTTTGACTATCTTGAACAGGGCACATTTCCAAATGTCGAGAGGTTTTCGACCCGACATAGTTGCCATCATTGTGAGGATGCACCGTGCATAGAGGTCTGCCCGGTCAACGCACTCTACAAAGGAGCTGGCGGATTTACATATACAGATTTTGAGACCTGCATCGGTTGCCAGTTGTGTCAGGGAGCCTGTCCCTTCACGGTACCGACTTTTGGTGCAGATCCGGCTACCGGTGAGTGGAAGATGTACAAGTGCAATGCGTGCAAACACCTGGTAGCTGAGGGTAAGACGCCCGCATGTGCAACAACCTGTCTTACCAATGCTGTTCAGTATGGCACATGGGACGAGATGCTGGCAAACGCTGAAGCCCGTGTGGAAGCGCTTAAGGACAAATACCCTGCGGCAAACGTGTACGGCACTACGCAACAAGACGGTCTAGGGCTGCTTTTGGTTCTGCGAAGCCCACCGGCCGACTACCCCCACCTGGTGTAAAGGAGAAAACTATTATGGCTATGGATAGAAGAAAATTTTTTAAGAGCACTGCGGGTGTGGCCGTCGCGGCCGCAGCCCTCACGCAGGTTGATATGAAGGCTTGGGCGCAAGAGGTTGAGAACGTACCAACCGAGGTTAAGCGCACATACTGCAATATGTGCGGTGGTGCCTGCGGCATAGAGGTTCATATCAAGAACGGTCGTGCATGGAAGCTAACCGGAAACCCGAATCACAGTCGTAGTCGTGGCAGACTGTGTCCGCGTTCTCATGCCGGGATCTACACAGCATATGACCCAAATCGGATTAAGACTCCGCTCAAGCGCGTTGCGCCTGGAGAGTTTGAGGCAATAAGCTGGGAGCAAGCCACCGACGAAATAGCAGATAAGCTGAAACGCATTTTAGACCAACATGGTCCGGAGTCGGTCTTTTTTGCTCATCACCCGTCACGAAATGCATTTAACTACATCAAGCCCTTTTGTGATGCCTTGGGGATAGCAACCCGGCATACGCATCATGCAGCATGTAACATAGGGCGTCTCACGGGCATGGACTATACGTGGGGAGCAAACCTCAGCGTCGACTGGGCTAACAGCAAGTATATACTCTATATCGGCAGAAACATGGGAGGCTCTATCAACATGACCAGCCATGCTGGCATGTTCGGCAGGGCGGTTGAATCTGGAGCAAAGATTGTTTGTGTTGACCCCCGTCAGAGTGAGTCTGCAGCTCTCAATGACTGGGTGCCTATCCGTCCAGGTACCGACTTGGCGCTTTTGTTGGCTATCATGCAGGTGCTCGTGAGCGAGAATCTATACGACAAAGAGTTTGTGGCCGAACACACAATTGGGTTTGAGCGTTTGGCGGCAGTGCTTCCGCAATACACGCCGGAATGGGCCGAGCCAATTACCGATATTCCGGCAGCTAAGGTCCGGGAAATCGCCCACGGGTTGGCAGATGCGGCTCCTGCTGCAGCAGTCGACACCACCATAAAGGGGGCGTTCGGGTGCAACTACGAGAATAGCACCGATACCGCGCGCGCTATGGCCTACGTAAACGCGTTGCTTGGCAACATAAATCAACCGGGTGGAATTGCAATTCGCAAAGGGGCAAAATTAGCAAAGCCCGACTTTCCGCAACCTGCTCCTGCCAAGGGGCCTCGAAACGATGGAGTCGGGACAGAGTTCCCGCTGGCCCTTAGCAATGGATTATTGCATGTCACTATGGAGAATGCCCGTAAGGGTCAGGTAAAAGCGGGGTTCTTTCATTGGCTCAATCCACTTCGTGGGTTTCCCGACTGGGATCATATGCTTGAAGGCATGCGGAGCATGGAGCTCCTTGTAGACTTTGAGACGCATATGTCCGAGACAGCTATGGAGTGTGACTACGTTCTACCTGAATCAAACTATCTGGAACGCGACGAGGTCGTCGGTAACTGGGGTACACTTATTGCAGCCAGATTCCAAGCTATCGAGAAGCTTCATCCGGAGACACGCGGCTTTGACGAAGCCATTCAAATGCTTGCGCAGAAGCTCGGCATTGGTCAGTACTTTGAGTACACCATAGACGAATGGAACGAAGCACGAATTGCCAACCAGGATTTCACCCTCGCCGAGCTCAAAGAACGTGGTGCCATGAATGAGCGGGTAGAGCAACCGAAGGGAATGCAGAAGCTCAAGACGCCTTCAGGAAAGTTTGAGTTCTTTAGCCAGCGCTTTGAAGATGCCGGGTATAACGGAATTGCTGAGTGGTATCCACCGGCAACAGGGCTTGAGCTTAATTCAAATGAGTTCCGCATCGTTCACGGAAAGCAACCCTATCACACGCACAGCTCGACAACACGTATACCTATGCTTGCGCAGGTAACAAAGGACTTGGACAGCGCCCGGGTGTGGATGAACGCTTCGCGTGCAGCAGCACTCGGTATTGCCGATGGTGACACAGTGCGGTTCACCGCGCCCGATGGTCGTGGATCCGAGGCCCGAGTAAAAGTGACGGAGCGCATTCACCCGGATGTCTTGTTCACCGGAGGAGCGTATGGGACACGAACCCCGCACTTTGAGGCGACAAAAGACCTTGGCGGCTTAAGCCCGCATGACTTCACGCAGTATAGAGCGGAGAAGATCTCAGGTCATACTATGATGAGCGAGATTATTGTCACGGCAGAAAAGGTATAATGCACATACGTGCATAACAGCGAGAAAGGCCCGACGCTCACGCGTCGGGCCTTTCGTGTGGTGGAAACCGAAGATAATTGGAGGGAAAATATGAAGGCACCTATGGAACTTTTGCGGCAGTTTGCGCCAGCATTTGCCGATCACCAAATGGCAGAGAAAGCTCTTCTCTTTGAAAACCCGGATTACCAAGCGGTACCGGCAAAGTACAAGCTGCTCATTGGGATTGGCGCAGCGGCAATTGCAAACTCCGAAACGTGCACCTATATGTGGACAAAAATGGCGAAATCGCAGGGCGTTACCGATGCAGAAATAACTGAGGCGATTATGGTCGCACGGTACATGAAACAAGCGACGGTCAATGATACTGCCGCGCGGGCCTTTGATCTCCTGTCGGGCGATCAGCCGTCAAGCGACACCTAAAGACCGGCGCTCATAGCCGGACTGCTCCTTTAGCGGTCCGGCATCATCATGCCCATCATCTGGCTCATCATCTGTTGCCGGTTGTTCCCCATGAGCCGAGTTATGCGGTGCGTAAGATAAAGCAACCGACGGTTAACTGGTGTGGCTATGTATAGTTCCAACATCGGGCGGCCTACTGGCCACCCCCGTTCTTCATCCAGTCCAAGGTAATCCGAGCAAGCTCGCCGAGAGTAGCTGCGTCGCTCCGAACAAACTCTTTAACACGGGTAAAGCGCAGGTCAAGGTATTCGTGGGCCATGAGGTTGCGCAAGGCGGCAAGATGCTTGAGTCGTCCCGAGAGAGCGTCGAAGGGTGGTGTCTCTTCTATGAGTTCCAGAATCTGGCCGTAGGTTTGCGGGACCTCGCGGTGTTTCGAGGCAAGTATGATTTTGGCGGCATCAATTCCGGAATTAATGAGTATCTCAACCCAGCGATCTAGATTGCGGCGCATGGCGCGGTCGCTTTGGTAGCGGTTGTGCGTCACGGTCTCAAACTCCGGCTGGTCTTCAAGCTCTTGTTGAATGAACTCAAGAATGCGTAGGAGTCTGTTTCTGTCAATCTCGGACAGCGAGGCACTTCGATCTCTAATGCGGCGAAACTCGCGCTCGGTTTCTAGAAAATCTATGGCAACGCTTGTAACGGCCAGAAAGTAACGGCTGTAGAGGCCTCCGTTTCGCACCAGTACCGGGAGGCCGTGCAACAATGCCGCCGAACATACCGTTGCTGGTGCACGGTTGAGTACCAGCAGGTCGACGTTGCGGCCGGTCGCTCGCTCCACTGCAATTTGGATGTCAATCTCATGTACCAGACGCCGATCGCTCTCAATCTCAAGGCCTTCTGAGCTGCCGTAGACAGCCAGGTCTATGTCCGAGTCAGCCCGCAAACGCTCGGACGCCGCCGAGCCAAAGAGAAATGCAAACGAGATATCTGGAAACTCTTCCAGGGCGCTCTGCACCGTGGCGACAAGCTGTTCGGTAGACGTCATGTGCTCCCCTTAACGGTCCCAGTATAGTCGGGTGGAAAAAGGTGTTCCTGGTTCTTAGGGCTCATTATGGCCTCCTCTGTGTTGTACAGGCCCCGCAGCGTCGTACAGCACGCGGCCTTCGTCGCGGATAAGCATACAAACCCCACCGCTATTGGCGCGAGACTCAAACTCCTCCCAGGTGTAGAACAGGAGATCCAGGGGCCACATGTCCTCACGAGGTGCCTTGCGTACAGCATCACGTCCGTGCCTCAACTGCGTCTCATCCGCAAAGAGTATAGCCAGGTCGATATCGGAGTCTTCACGGAGCTCCCCACGACCGGCGCTGCCAAAGGCAATGACCTGCACAGGAACGCATCCGGACTGAGCACATACACGTACTATCCACGAACACTTCTGCTCAAGAACTTTGTCGATATCTGAAGGGCTTAGTTGTTTAGTCCGCACGCGAATCATACGTACAGTATAGTTCGTACGTCGCCTTCCGTCACGCTTTACGCCAGCGGAAAACGCATGTGGGCTGATGTCTCAGTCGCGGTAGTGATAGCGGATCTGGGCGATGTATACGGCGGTGTCCGTAACCGAATAGACGATACGGTGTTCGCTCGTGATGCGTCGCGACCAGTAACCGCTGAGGGCATGCTTGAGTGGCTCCGGTTTGCCTGAACCATGAAATGGGTCACGCATAATTTCTGTGACAAGAGCGTTAATGCGGTGTGCTGTCTTTTTGTCCGTCTTGTGCCAATAGAGGTAGTCTTCCCACGCATGCTCAGAGAAGCACACCCTCATTCATGAAGCTCCCGCTCCTGCCCGCCTTTCTCTGCGAGCTCCTTGACGGACTCTAATAGCCTGCGTGCATTTGCGGGTGATCTTAGCAAATAGGCGGTCTCCTCAAGCGCTTCATAGTCCTCAAGCGAGATCATAACAACCGACTGGAGATCGGAAGAGCGTCGTGTAGGGAAAGAGTGTAGATCTCGGTG
>CAZQIK010000142.1:0-5283 GCA_964593085.1 uncultured Spirochaeta sp. | reverse complement strand
AGGATCGTCTTTTTTAAGACCATAGGCTCTGTTAAGATAGCTCAGGGCGGTGTCATAGTCCCCCTTACCCTTGTAACAACGCCCAATTCGTAATAAAAGCTCCGGATCAGCAACCGCGCCACCATCGTTAACCGACTGATAGAACTGCAATGCCCGGTCGTATACATGAGTACGTACCGCATACAAACACTCCTCACATCCGGCTCCGACTCGCTCCACGAAGCCTTCGAACAAGCGCCATTGACCTAGGAGATACTCACCCTGCTCGAAACCATTTGCCAGTCGGGCTACTGTTCCGGCCCTGTCTCGCCAGAAATTAACGTACTTTAGCGAACTCAGCACGTCAGGGTGCTCAAAGTCCACTTCCAACGCTCGCTCGAGAGCAGTTGCTGCTTCATCAAGACGGTGTTCCCGAATATGAGAATAGGCGTCGCGAAGTAGTCGTGAGAGCTCATCATCTTTCACGGCGGTGTCTTTGTTTATAGTGGAATGCATGCATTTGCTCAGTTACTATACCATTGTCCGACCTCATTGTTCAATCGCTTCGACACAGGTGTTTACACTGGCACAAAGCTCGTGTACGCATTGTTCACCTTTGCCAACATCCATGCTTATCGTGTATCATAAGGGAAGGTTGTTAACATCGGAGATACACATGAATCCTGCATCACGAAGTATTATTGCCCCATCGCTGCTTGCCGCCAACTTTTGCCGCGTGGCCGAGGCAGTTGAGCGTATCCAAGATGCAGGTGCGGACTGGATTCATCTCGATATTATGGATGGCAGCTTCGTGCCGAACATTACATTTGGTAAGAAAATGGTTGCCGATGTCGCCTCAATTACCAATCTTCCGCTGGATGTGCATCTCATGATTGAGAAGCCCGAGCATCATATTCAAGATTTTATAGATGCAGGAGCTGGCTTTATTACACTGCATGTAGAGGCGACGGTGCATGCTCATAGAGCGCTCATGCTCATTCATGAAGCCGGGATCGGTACCGGTTTGGCGATTGTACCGTCAACACCGGTTTCTGCGCTGGAAGAGATTTTGCCGGTAGTTGATATCGCACTTGTCATGAGTGTTAACCCTGGCTTCGGCGGTCAGACCTTTATTCCATTCACACTCGACAAACTCAAGCGCCTGAAAGCACTCCGCACTCATCTTAGAGCATCGACCCTTATCTCGGTGGACGGTGGAATTAATGCCCAAAACGCAGCTTCAGTTCGAGCTGCTGGCGCAGATGTCTTGGTGTGTGGTTCGGCCTTTTTCAACGCTCCGGACCCACGGAAAGAGGTAGAGCTTCTACGTGGCCCCACTCATAAAACGGTGTAGATTTCTATAGGGAGGTCGACACTTGAAAAGAGGTAGTATAGTGATGCGAACACGGCAAATACAGATCTTCCAGTTTTTTGTCTCAATTATTCTCTTGCTTGCTGGTGTAACTGTAGTCCTTTCGGCAACCGACACAGACCAGACAGCACTGAATGCCGGGCTGCGAGCCTATGGCGCTGGCGAGAACGATGAGGCCATTCTTCGCTTGCGAAGTATTCTTGTTGATGACGCCGACTCCGAGTTTGCTCCAGACGCCCATTACTGGATTGCACGGGCAGCTATGCGCGGAGAGCGTCTTTCGGAGGCCGAGTCGAACCTGGAGAAGTACCTAAGTGCTTACCCGGATCACGAGTATTATGAAGAAGCTGTTTATCAAAAGGGAAGGCTGCTTTATCTCCAGGGCGACTATCAAGAGTCTATTCGACAGTTTCAGCTTTTCAACGAGGAGTTTCCCCGATCTCAGTACCAGGCTAATTCGCTATTCTGGACAGGCGAGTCGCTCGTAGAACTCGGACGTATCGATGAAGCGGAGCGACTCTATCAGGCAGTCGTGACGCACTATCCAAGTAGCTTCCGCGCCGAGGCAGCACGAAACCGCTTGGATGTTACCGCCGCGATGCGTCGCGAACAACGCATGGCCGAACTACTGCAATGGAGTCACACTGAGCTGCTTCGAGCACGAAATGAGTTTTCGGCGCGAGAACAGGCCTACGAATTAGCCTTGCAAAGGTACCGCAGTCTCGACGATGCCTCTGTTGAAAGCGCGCTTCGCCAGCAGCTCGACGATCTACTAGAAGAGGTACGACTACTTGAAGCACAACTTGGGGCAGGGGTACAGCCAAACGCGGACGAAACCACCCGCCTCCGTGCCATCGGCATTAAGGAACGCGCACTTGAAATGAAGGAACGGTATCTCGAACAACTCATACAGCAACTTGAGGAGGGCTAAGGGTGAACATCATAAGTGGCCGGTGTCACCGAGCGCGGTTGGCCACGGTTTCAATACTTGTGCTCATATTACTGCTGCCTGCGGCCCTACCTGCCATGGAACAAACCGCGGGATCACTGCGGCTTGAGCTCCTTGCCAGCACCAGCTCATTTAGAGTTTTCCGCCGCACTCTGGGTGCGTCCACAGAGCGCCCATCGGCACTAAATAACACCAGAGACCAGCGAGGCATTCCGCTACTATACCCAGATGATCCAACGACCAGCTTTTTCTCTCTCCGTGAAGACGGCCGAGTTTATGATCCCGCAAAGGATCGTGATTTTCAACGAATGCTTGTTGAAACCGAAACCGGTTATCCGGCATTTGTTTTTACTTCGCGGGATATAGAGATACGGCAGGTATTCGTACCATATCCCGGGCGTCGTATTGCCGCAGATGCATTTGAGATTCGCTTGGAAATTCGCAATTCGTCGACCCGAACCCGTACTATCGATCTACGATACGTGTTGGATACGCATATAGGTGAATCGTCGGGGATACACGGAGTTCTTGAACTCGGCAACGGAAACCAACAGATACCCGCCCACGAAATTAGCATTGATCCCGATAACTACAACGCAATACGTACGACCCGAAATTCAGCAGCACCAGATGCCTTTGGCCTCCGAATTCCACTAACCACTGCGGCAGCTGGAAATATAGAGATAACCAAACCAGAGCGGGTAGTGATTGCCAACTGGCGTCGTATCCGAGAATCAGGCTGGAATTATACCCCGACACAGGATCGTAGCTTTTCATATCCACCTTACTCCCGGAATGACTCTGCAATTGTATTCCTGTATTCTGAAATACGCATTCAACCCGATGAGGAACGACATATCTCTCTCGTGCTTCAGGCAACGCCCGTTGAGTTGCCGTCGTCACCAAGGGCAAAACGAGCAGAGGCACACGCCCGCGAGCAAGCTCAGCCTGTAGCGCTTATTGAACTTGAACAACGAGTTGCTGAGTATGAAGAAGCTGAGCTTAGTGAACCCCAGAGTCTCGAGCTCCGTCTTGAGCTGATTGATGAGGTTATTAACCAGATTGACCGTCGGCTGGCAGACCCTAATGAGTTTGACGACTCCGAACTACCCGCGCTTGAGCAACTACTTCAACGTTTAGAGTAAGATCTCCGCATTAGGCTTAAAAGAGGAACGGACCGGCCGTCTCAACAAAATGATATATCGCTTATGAAGAAAAAAGGAGGGCTCGAACGAGCCCGAAAGCTCTATAACTCACGCAACTACGGTGAAGTGATTCGCTTCTTAGAACCGCAGGTTTTTCTCTACCGCGAACGTCCGGAGTTCTATCGACTCCTGGGAATGTCGTGTTTGTATGACGGAGACTTTTCAGGCGCGTCATCGTATTTACAACGTGCACTGCAGCTTGATGATGACGATACGGAGACTCGCCTCGGCCTTGCTCTTATTCATGTGCGCCGCCGGGAAACTCAAAAGGCCTTGAATCATTGGTTATACGTCCTTGAACGTGATCCCGGGAACCGCCAGGCCAAGCGAGGCTTAGACTTGGTACGCGCCGCCGACGATCCCTCCGAGTTCATGGAGTTGTTTGAGGGAGACAGCTACCTTCACCTCCTACCATCCCGCAAGCTAAAACTTCCCAAGGCCATGCTCCGTGCCACCGTAGCCACAGGCGCTGTAGTGCTGCTGATTGCTTTGTCGCTTCAGATAGTTGACCGCTTACGCACCCCCGACCCGCCGGACCGTGAGGGGGTGGACATTGTCCAATTCGATACGCCTCCGGCACAAGTCGTAGAGTACGATGGTGAGTACCGCTATATACTTGGTGTTGATGAGGTCCGCCGTAGCTTTAACCTCGTGGGAGAGTTTTTTAATGAGCGACGTGACAATCGGGCAATAATTGAAATCAACAGACTTCTCAACTCCAACGCTTCACAGGCGTACAAAGAGCGCGCCAGGTTGCTTATGAGCTACATGTCGCGTCCCAGTTTTACCGACTTTCGAGATAACGTCGAGTATGCCGAGGTCGAGCAAGAACCCTGGTTGTACGATAACGTACATGTACGCTGGAAAGGGCGAGTAACAAATGTCGATATTGGAACTGAAAAAATTTCTTTTGATTTCCTGGTTGGATATCATGACGAGCGAGTTCTGGAAGGCATTGTACCGGTGACCTTACCTTTTGCGGCAGCTCTTGAAGGCGCAATGCCAATTGAACTCATTGCGAAGTTGGAAACTAACGACACCATTGAGGAACTCGTCGGTGTTTCACTTCGCAGAATCGCTCCCGAGTTTAGTACAGAGTTACCCGCCCGCAACAACTCGGGCAACTAAGCCATGCGCTCAGCTTGCAACCGGTACATTTCAGTATCAGGCTGTGATGGACCTGGAGCAAAGCAATCGACGAGACACTCACCACACCCATAGATTCACATAAGCAATAAACTCACATAAACAGTTTGAGAGAAGACAGATAACGCCGAGCATCAAACGGTTCAAAGAAAGGGGAGAGCGACTTTTCTTCATGCATTCGCATAATAAGCTCGGCAGAAAAGCGTGCCGAAGAAACCACGTGCAAAAATGGTAGTTGTTTGCGCAACTCCCCCGAGCAGTCAAGAGTATCAGTTACCACCACAGCGTCAAGCATTCCGTCGTTGTACAGCTGCTGCAGTCGTTCTACTGCTGGACCGGAGAAAACCGGATGCACCGCAGCAATACGAATCTTTGCAACATTACGCCGATGAAGTTCCTGCACGAGCGCGTAAACTGAACCCCCGGTATCAACCATGTCGTCCACGATCCAAACGATCTTACCTTCTATAGGTTTAGCGGTTAGAATATTAATGGACTCAACCGTATTAGCTTTTTGGTAGTCTCGCTGCTTATGTGCTATAACCAGCTTGGTGCCAAAAGCAATAGCGTACTTCTTGGCTATACCCTCACCACCGGCATCTACCGAACAGAAAACCCAGTCTTCTTTTACC
>CAZQIK010000141.1:0-5327 GCA_964593085.1 uncultured Spirochaeta sp. | reverse complement strand
GGACACCGACTACCATGTAGGAGACGACACTTATGCCGGAGCTATCTCCACTTACAACAAAGCGCGTAAGCGCCACTGTTGGCTGGGTAAAGGACAGGCCAAAGTTACGCCCCACCATTGCTGAAAGCACCCAGGCAACAAGCGCAAGGCTGCCGACCACTATCCCGGTACGACGCCACCCCCACCCAATCAGGTACTTCTGTTGTGGGGCCCGGACAAGCCATACAAGCGCAGGCACTCCAACTGCCGCAATGAATAACCAGCGCCCCAGAGTCGTCTCAATTCCAAAAAGGCTGAAAAGTGTAGCCTCACTTCCGGCAAAGTGTAGCACCGGAGCACGTAAGGCTTGCTGCAAGGGCAAGCCAGCACCTCCGTCGAGCACCGCAGTGCCAATGACAAACCCAATCAAGGCGGCCATAGAGCCAAGCATCCCCCGACCACAGCGGTAGTAGGTGCCGCTGGCGCAGCCGCCCGCCATAACCATGCCCATGCCAAAAGCAAAGCCCCCCACAATTGCCGCTGGCCAGAAAAAGGGCGCTACCAAGGGTGACACAGTTCCAATATCCGTCAAAAAACGAACGCCAATAATATTGATGAGCAATACCACTATCCAGGCCCGCACCAGACTCTTGTCTTTCTCAAGGTAGAAGCTGCGAAAGGCCGAGTTCATGCAGTAGCCACCACGTTGCAGCGAGTATCCAAGGAGCAGTCCCAAAGCAATGCCAGCAGGTATAATCATGATTGCCTCCAGTTCTCTACGAGCCTAAAAGTTCTACCGCCTAAAAGCACGCGAAATTCCCCTCGCTCTGCACGACCGACGTGACCAGCATACGAGCTCCGTCGAGCTGCTCCCCACCGTTTCCAGCAGCCGCCAGCGTGCTCGGGTCTCTTTTAGGTTGCCGGACAGATTCACGCACTGGGTCAATGACCGCTAAGCGACCGTCCGCGCCAAACGCCCAGATGGTGCCAACTCCCGAGTCCAGCAGCTTCTCAGCAGCAAAGGGCAGCTCAAGTTCGCCTTGTTGCTCGCCGGTGCGGGAATCAAAGAACAACACTGCATTCCGTGATTCCGACAGGAAAGCTGCATTGTCCGGGCCTGAAGGCTCACCCCCGGCGGTTACAAACACCGGGCCAGCAGTTACAACGGCGTCAATTCGAGACATCGAGCCGGTACGCTCATCAACGAGTAGCGGAACGCCCGACCGTGACTCCGACCGTAGCGACATGCCCACCGCAGGACTTAGGTCGGCCTCCAGAGCCCAGATATGGGTGTAGTCAGGGTTGAACCCTAGTACCGCTGGCGACACCGGCAAGGTCTCAATGACCTGACCATTAGCTGCGAAAATTGTGGCCAAGCCAGCTGGCGTCGCTCTATACAGCCGAGTTGCACGCCGGTTTCTATACACAGGGCCATATGATCCGGGCAGCTCAAATTCAAAACTCAGGTCAAGGCTCCGCATCGAATGATTAAAAACCGAGATCACTGGGACATCGTCATAACTCACGAACAAGCTGTCGCCGTTCTGGGAGAAAAGCAGATGTTCGGGGACTCGGCCTGGAAAAGACACGACCTCTTGGAGCTCATACTCGGTAGTGCTGTAAATCCGCACCTCTTCTCGATCTACAAAACTCACAAAAACCGAAACTCCACCGGGTGTAGGCGTGATCTGAGACGCCTCATGCTCAAGCGCGATACTCCCAAGCAGCTCACCGTCAAAGGGAGACAAAACCGCGATTTCGCGTCCATCCGAACTAAGCGCAAGCACACCACCTTCAACCGAGGTTGCACTGCTTCTTAGCAGTCCGGCATGTGCCCCGCTTGCGATAGCGAAAATCAGAATCCCAAGAGCGCCCGCCATAATAGCCCACACTATAATCTGGTCTCGGCTACACCTTTGTAGGTCAAAACCTGCTGGCCTCAAGACGCTCATGCTGCCTCCTTGTCTGCGCTTTGCGGCGTACCCAACAATGCAGTCCGCAGATAATCACTACTACGGCTATAGTTAATATAGTTCGCATAAATGGTCAAGTCCTTGGCGGCAATTCATGAGTTTTTTTGTTCTTTTTTTGCTGGGCTGCTCTGCAGAGCTTGGCCTCGCATTGCAGTCGGCCGATACACCTACCAGGGGTTTAACTGTGCGAGGAATGCAAGTATGAGTCGATATCGACACATCGGAACTCTTGTGCGCGGTGTAGCTGTATTGAGCGTAATTTCGCTGGTTGTGGTGCTCTCGGTCACAGCAGCCTGGTTCAACGCGGAGGATGCCGCCCTTGTGATGGACCATAGCCGCCATAGCCGCCATAGCCGCGATAGCAGCCATAGCCGCATCCAGTACTCGCGAGTTGGTGCCTACGCGTTTCCTGTAAGCGGCGACCCGAATGTCCTAAGCTGGACCAGTCAGCACTGGGACGGCTCCCACGCAGTGGATCTATTTGCTCGACACGAGCTATCTATAGACTCACCAGATTTCCAGGCCTTCAAACAACGCCATATTGTAGCCGTTACAAGCGGCACAGCCCGGCGGGTGGACAACGAACGTGGGGGAATAGCAGTTCTGCTGCATGGAGATGATGAGCGGGTGTACTACTTCGCACACCTGCAGTCCTCGTCAATTCCAACCAAATCAGCAGAGGACACGGGATCGGCGGAATGGGCAGGGGCGGTGGCGGAACGAGTAGAGGTCGGCCAAAGCCTTGGCGTAATTGGTAATACCGGACGCTGGACGCAGTACATTGAACCCCACCTACACTTCTCAGTTGCGTCACGTGAGGCGCCCTCACCTGGCTTCGCGCCCGACATAAACGCTGCTGGCTGGCTCAAACTGCACTTTGGACTGAACCCCATCCCCTGGCCGGAACCCAGCTACAGACCCGCAAGCCCGTCGGGTCCCCCCTTAACTGGCCCCTTTGAGATTAGCCGCAGTTTTTCTGCCTACATGGACAGCTCAACAGCGAACCCAGATATGGCCTCGGTAGACCTTGTGCCAAGCTTGGTTACGGCCCGTGGCACGGAGAGTCCCCCTGTGCCGGTGTTTTCTCCCTTACTTGGCGAGGTACGGGTACATCGCACCACCCGCTTTGGGCTGCGAGTACAGGTTACAAACAGGCATACAGACGAGACTGTAGTTTTGTCAGGACTTGACAGCTTGAGTGTGCAAACAGGCGACATTGTTGAACGGGGAACGCCACTCGGTACGACGCAGGGCAAGCTCAACATCATGCACTTTGACAAGGGTAAACTGAGCGATCCTGTAGCATTCTTTTAAGTCCTACAATCTCATGAACCACTCAGAATCTTGTTACTCGTGTCGTGATCTTGTTACTCGTGGCCTGGGCATGGCAGTATGCACGCATGATAAGCACTCCGTATGTATTGTTTCTGGGAGACGCTCCCGATCCACTTTCCGCCAAGCTGGCTCAAGGAATCAAGGACTGGCGTCCCGAGGCTTCAATAGGACAGATCCGGCTAAAGGACTGTCACGCCGACATGGGATTGCCGGACATGACTCCACGCGCAGCTGCCGATGCTGGCGCCCAAACATTGGTGATAGGTGTGGCTAATCGCGGTGGCGTCATATCCAAAACATGGATGGAAGCCTTAGTCGAGGCGCTTGAAGCTGGGCTTGATATTGCTTCGGGCCTGCACAACCTACTCAGAAACGAAGAACGCCTGGTACAAGCGGCGCGCGCCAACGGGCGCGAACTGCACGACGTGCGGCTGCCGACAGGTACGTATCCAATTGCCGACGGTAAGCCCCGTTCGGGCTTGCGATGTCTGGCAGTCGGCAGCGACTGCTCGGTGGGTAAGATGTACACCATGCTGGCACTAGAAAAAGAAATGCGTAAGCGCCAGCTCAAAGCGAGTTTTAGAGCAACGGGACAAACCGGCATTCTTATCACCGGCAAAGGTGTTCCGCTTGACGCGGTGGTTGCCGACTTCATGGCAGGCGCCGTTGAGCAGCTCACACCAAATAACGATGCGGATCACTGGGACCTTATTGAAGGCCAGGGCAGTCTTTTTCATGTCTCTTACTCTGGTGTTTCTCTGGCGCTTATTCACGGAGGGGCGCCGGATGCACTCATAGTGTGTCACGAGCCGACACGCAAACATATGCGGGGACTCCCGGATTATCCTTTACCACAACTGGAAGATGTCCGTGACAGCGCTCTCAGTATGGCCCGAGTGGTCAACCCTCACTGCCAAGTCATTGGTATGTCGGTGAACACCGCTGGCATGAGCGAGGAAGAATCGGGGGCATACCTTGTCGATGTTGAACAACGAATGCAGCTTCCCTGTATTGATCCATTCAGATACGGTGCGGGAAGATTAGTTGATGCCCTGCAAGATTGCCAAGCTCGGCGCGTATGACAGTCCAGGTTACACAAGAGAGCTTTCCACTGGCGCAAGTCTTTACCATTTCACGCGGTTCACGCACCGAGACGAGGGTGCTAACAGCGGAGATTAGCGTGAAGGGGTTTACCGGGCGTGGCGAGTGTGTACCTTATCCACGTTACGGCGAGTCCGTTGAGTCGGTGACCCGGCAGATAGAGCGGATGGCAGCCGAGTTAACCCATACGGACCCAGCCATCAACCGCGCAGCGCTGGCGGAACGAATGCCCGCCGGGGCGGCTCGCAACGCGCTTGACTGTGCGCTGTGGGATCTGGAAGCCAAGCGCTCCAACCGGGCCGTATGGGAGATTGCCGGGTTGAACCGACCCAAGCCAGTGGTCACTGCATACACTATTTCGCTCGACGAGCCACACAGAATGCGCAGTGAGGCCGCTAAGCACGCACACCGTCCACTTCTGAAGGTCAAGCTTGGGGGCTGGAACGATGTTGAACGTCTTGAGGCCGTGCGCGAAGGTGCGCCAAGTTCCGATATTATTGTAGATGCCAATGAGGGTTGGACTGCTGCAGTATACCGTGAGCTCTGCCCAACCTTGCAGAGACTGGGGGTAAAAATGGTTGAACAACCGCTGCCAGCCGACCATGATCAATACCTTAACGAGCTGCCACGCCCTGTGCCTATCTGCGCCGATGAAAGCTGTCATACGCGGGTGGGGCTATCGGAGCTCATTGGCCGATATGACTACATCAATATCAAACTAGACAAAACAGGTGGCCTAACAGAAGCCTTGGCTTTGCGGAATGAAGCACAACAAGCCGGATTCCGGATTATGGTTGGGAGCATGGTTGGCTCTTCTCTGGGCATGGCGCCAGCGGTCATTGCCGCTCAGGATGCCATTTTCGTTGACCTGGACGGTCCGCTGTGGCTAGCAGAGGATCGCCCGCATGGGCTGAGGTACGATACGGCGGGAGTGCACCC
>CAZQIK010000140.1:0-5340 GCA_964593085.1 uncultured Spirochaeta sp. | reverse complement strand
GTTGTCTATTTGTTGGAACACGCACCATATTCGCCCTCACTTGCCGTGATAGTCTGTCATTTCTACATTTGCGGGCCCGCAGCATAGCCCGCAGTGCAGCCCACCGCCCCACACCCGAGCGGCGGGTTTGGGGCGGTGGGGGTCTATCGAATGGGCTGGCAGGTTGTGCGGTGGGGGTGCGGGTTACGGGCAAGCCCGCTTCTTGTTAGGGCGTCGGCACGAGCCCGCCCGGTGGTGTTCCACCGGTGATAGGGGTAGCTCGTGCGTTACGGCCGGGTTCCCGTTCCGGCGTCCTGCCAGTTGAGATACGGGTACGACGATCCATCGACAATATCCCAAATCCCGCCTATATCCCACGCACCAAACGTGCTCGATAACTGCATATTCGCGGTCGTCTCTGGCGTCGCCCTCGTATCGTTCAAAGGGTCGCTCGTGGTACTTGTGTCGGTGTCGTAGAAGTTGTTGAGTGCTGTAATCCCAGGAGAGCTATCAATACCGACGAATCCTCTACCAACATTTGTGATTACCCCAATAGAGAAGCTGTTCTCTATAGTAATCGTGTCCGCAGTTGTTTCACCGACAAAGCCTCCAGAGGAATTGAAATCCATTCTAACTGGCCCCATCGTATAAGCGTTTCGGATGGTTCCGTTGTTCATTCTGGCTGCAATTCCTCCCCCATCCGCATTGTCCACGGTAATATCGACGTTGGTGTAACTCTCCTCAATCGTGCCGTTATTCATCACCGCGACAAGTCCCCCACCGTCCGCAAACGTGGAAAGAATGCCCGTTGCGTAGACGCGACTAATAAGAGATGTCCCATTAAGGTTTACAGCCAAAGCCGCAACGGTATTTCCATTTTGAATTGACACGTTCTCTAGCCCGAGATCCTCGATCGTCGCGTTCTCGACGGTATCAAACAGAGCGAACGTTCCCCCAGCATCGCGAAACAGATTCTGAATCACAAATCCGTTACCGTTAAGTGTTCCGGAAAATATGCCGCCGCCAATTGGATCCCAACCGGGAGCAGTGTTCCACGGCGGGACGTTCAGGTCAACGTCGGCGATTAATTCGTAGTTTACACCAAGATTCGTGCGAACATTGTTGAGATGTTCCGGCGTCTGTATCTGGTAAGGCGCTCCGGGCGACCCGTCACCACCGGCAAAGCCTCCGTTACTTGTGTCCCACTCGGCGTAAAGGGTGGTGTCGCCGGTAATTGTGAACGGCCCGCCCGCTGCGTAAGAGGTGCCGCTTCCGTCATCCGCAGTGTTCCAGCCAGCAAAGACCGCGCCGTTTTTGACCAAACCATCTGAGTTTACCAACGTTGTGACCGTATCTCCAACGGTGTAGGAGTTGGCATCAATTGGCGCACTACCGTAATCGGCCGTGTTTGCGTCGTACGTGACGGTAACCGGGTCGTTATCAGTGATATCTACGGTCACGTCGGAAATGGTGATGCCGTTGTAACCCGCGTCTCCACTGGTAGCCGTGTGAGTAATGGTATCGTTGTGAACGCCTTCTGCAACCGCGTCGTCCACCGCGGCAACCGTCACCGTCTGGGCGGTATTCCAGTCGAGGGTGGTAAATGTTAGCGCCGTCGGGGTGGGAGTCGCTTCGCCCCCGGAGGCCAACGCGATATTCACGTCAGCGGTGGGCTGCGTTGTAAGCACCACCTGGTATGTCCCATCGGCACCGCCTTCGGTGGCAGAAACGGTAAGCGGTGTCACCGACACGCCCGGCGCGTCGTTATCAGTGATATCCACCGACACGTCAGAAATGGTAATACCGTTGTAATCCCCGTCCACACTAGTAGCCGCATGGGTGATGGTGTCGTTGTGGGCTCCTTCAGCAACCGCGTCGTCCACTGCGCTAACTGTCACCGTCTGGGCGGTATTCCAGTTAACGGTGGTAAATGTGAGCGCCGTCGGAGTGGGAGTCGCCTCGCCCCCGGAAGCCAACGCGATATCCACGTCACCGGTGGGCGGCGTCGTAAGCACCACCTGGTATGTCCCATCGGCACCGCCTTCGGTGGCAGAAACGGTAAGCGGTGTCACCGACACGCCCGGCGCGTCGTTATCAGTGATATCCACCGACACGTCAGAAATGGTAATACCGTTGTAATCCCCGTCCACACTAGTAGCCGCATGGGTGATGGTGTCGTTGTGGGCTCCTTCAGCAACCGCGTCGTCCACTGCGCTAACTGTCACCGTCTGGGCGGTATTCCAGTTAACGGTGGTAAATGTGAGCGCCGTCGGAGTGGGAGTCGCCTCGCCCCCGGAAGCCAACGCGATATCCACGTCACCGGTGGGCGGCGTCGTAAGCACCACCTGGTATGTCCCATCGACACCGCCTTCGGTGGCAGAAACGGTAAGCGGCGTCACCGACACGCCCGGCATGTCGTTATCGGTGATATCTACCGTCACATCAGAAATAGCGATACCGTTGTAAGCCGCGTCTCCACTTGTAGCCGCATGAGTTATGATTTCGTTGTGCGGGCCCTCCCCAACTGCATCATCCACTGCCGTAACCGTAACCGTTTGCGGCGTGTCCCAGTTGGCGGTGGTAAACGTGAGCGCCGTCGGAGTGGGAGTTACCTCGCCCCCGGAGGCCAACGCGATATTCACGTCAGCGGTGGGCTGCGTTGTAAGCACCACGTCATAAGTTCCGTCGGCACCACCCTCGGTGGCAGAAACGGTAAGCGGCGTTACCGACACGCTAACCGAGTCTTTCACTGGTAGTGCAATTCCATACCAATTAAAAATTTGATCTGAGAGGTTGTCGTAATTGCTATCGAGATTCACGAGCGCTGCTGTGGTTTCGCCCGCCTTGGTGCTTACCCGCGTGTACCCGTACCGTTCTTCGGTACTAAACACGCCGGGTGGATCTTCAATCTCAAGCTCAGCGTATAAAACTATTGCGTAGCGAGCACCTGGGTTGAGGTTATCAAACTGCACTGAAGCGTTCTGTCCAGGCTCCCATGAGAGGGTGCTGGTAAGATACTGCGCACCAATTGCCGACTCAGGTTCGGTCGCGTCAAGTGAGCCGATATCCTTGGAAAAGCGCGTGCCGAGAGCAGTATCGGAGCTCAAGTCGAGGTCGTCTACCATAATCAAGCCAAAATCTACACCTACAAGGTCAAGGCTTGAAACCTCCGACCCTTGTACGGCGTCCGCGGTCTGAGATGCGATTGCTGGCACGCGAACCTGCACCTGCAAGCCCGCCGGGGCCTTGTTTGCCGAGGGCAGCGAACAAGCAGACAAACAAAAGAGTACAGACGCAAGAAACACAAATAACGCAGTTCCTTGCGCGTGGTTACTGAAAAATTTAAGTTCTGTCTTGCTCCAGCTGTGCAAGTCTATAAACATGCGGACCTCCATGTGCGCGCGGTCGGCCAGCAAAGCAGCGCACTATCCAAACCGATGCCCTTACAATAGCGCTTAGATTACGCTACGCATGTACGTAATTTGTCGTATATTTGGGGTTGAGCCGGTCACCGTGACGCGGAATCGTAGAAGGCCTTGCTGAGTTCGGTACGGTTGTGTGACTGGGTTTTCTTAAAAATACGGTAGATATGGGTACGCACGGTTGCCTCGGATATACAGAGGTTTGCGGCAATCTCCTTGTTGCTTAAGCCCTCGGCTGCGCGGGCGGCGATCTCGGTCTCACGCGTGGTGAGATGGAAGCGATCTTGAAAGCTGTGCTGCATGGCTGGTATCGGCTCGGCTGGCCCCACGGCGGCCGCGAGGCTGCCGGTAGGAGCGCTGGCCGGGGCTGCGGCGGCCGGGTCGCCACGCATACCGGCGGCCGCCGCCTCACGGGCGGCGGCTCCAAACAGGCCGTCCGAGACCTTATACAGCAGCAGGCTGGCTGCCAGCAGCACCACCAGCACCGTGACTACGGTGAAGGTTAGGTGGGAAGCGGCTTGGGCCGCCGGAGGCGCCGAGAGTAGACCAAGTAAAAACCCTATCGGCGTTGCATCGCGTGAGAGCACCAGCTCCGAAAAATGAGCCCACTCACTTATCACAATGCCAAGGACAACTCCACACACCATCAGTCCGAAGCGGGCCTGTTTGTGACCTCGTACCGTGGCCAGAATGAGGCGGCCTGCAGCATAGCCCGGAAAGGCAACTGCCGCCACCAAGAATGCATTGATAATGAGCGAATATCGCGTTACCCCCGCCGCCACCAGAATTACGGTGAATCCACCCATAACCGAGAGAACTGCAGCACGAAACCATCGACCCAAGAGTCGCGGATACGCAAGCTGCAACGCGGTACAGAAGAACGCAATGATTAAGTGTCCTGTCATGTACTCAAGGAAGATGAGCGCATGCCAGGGGAAACCGGGTAGAACACGCGTCAGCAAAACCGCGCCAAGAGTAGGTACACGAACGGCGACCGTGAGAAAGAAGGCGGAAAAGAGCAAAGGGGCGGCCGATCGACGGCTACCCGCCAGGTAAATGAGCAGATTGTAGGCGGCAAAGGCCAGGCAAATGCCCAGCAATAGGAGATCGTAACTAACGTCGATGATGTCATGGGAAGCAATGTACTCGGGGGTGCCGACCCAGATTGGTCGCCACATGCCCCCGACGCGGTGATCAAAGTTGGCTACGTGGAGCACCACCGTCAAGCTGCCGTCATCGGCGCTGAAGCTGGGTCTGCGAACTGCTCTTGCTGGGATGGTGGTGTCGGGCGAGGTGCCGGGAATGCCGTTAGCTGCCGCCAGCTCACCGTTGATCCAGAGCCGGTACGATGTCGAAGCAGGTTCAATGCGTAGCGCCCCGCGGCGGAAATCCGGGGGCAGGAGAACCCGCACCGCAAAAGTAGCGTATCCGGGGCCACCAAGCGTCTGGCCGTCTATCTCATAGGAGTTCCAGGTACCCGGCATAGGGAAGAGCACGGGCGATGTCGTCATGGGCTCGCGCTCAAGCTGTGCTGGCTTCAGCAGTTGCTCCCAGAACATGGCCCAGGCACCGTCCAAACGAGCGATTCCGTCATTCTGGAAGTCATGTAGGCGCAAATCTATTGTGGGGATATATCGGGCAGAGATAGTGGTCTGATCTACGGTTTCGGCCACAAGGGCAGCGGGCAACAGCGTTACAAGCAAGAGTGTGCAGGCTGCCGTAATGTGCCTCAACCACATCTCCAGCTACGGTGATGTGCGGTTTTGGTTGAGCAATACACCATACCTAAATGTAGAGGTATTCAGCAGTCGCCGCAAGCCTTCATAACCTATGCCTAAACACATGCTTGACACAGGTGTAGCTGCACCATACCGTCATAGTATGAATGCGAAAGTAAGTGAGCGTGGCCAGGTGACTATACCCAAGGCGCTGAGGGACC
>CAZQIK010000139.1:0-5348 GCA_964593085.1 uncultured Spirochaeta sp. | reverse complement strand
CCGGCCTGGAACTCCGCTTCCATGACCCCCGAAAGTTTGGACGCTTGTTGCTGTGCTCCGTTGCGGAAGCAGAGCAGATTCTCGAGCGACTTAGAATTGAGCCGTTCAACTCAGCCGAGTTCACGCTTGAAACGATAGCTCGCAGAATCAGCGGACGCCGCCGGAGAATAAAGCCTTTGCTGCTTGACCAGGGAGTTGTGGCTGGACTTGGAAATATCTACGCAGATGAAAGCCTCTGGGAAGCAGGTATTTATCCTGGACGCTCCGCTGCATCGCTACGAAAAAGTGAGATAGAAGCCCTGGTTGCAGCAATTCCGGCGGTACTCGGACGTGCGGTTGATGCCGGAGGAACCAGCCTTGGCGCAGGGCACAGCAATCACCGCCTTCCCTCGGGTAGAAGCTCCGAAGGTCGATACGGACTCAATGTCTACAGTCGCGCGGGCGCCGCATGCACGCGGTGTGGCGCAGGCATCATCCGTACCGTGCTGTCCCAGCGTTCAACCCACTACTGTCCCCGCTGCCAACCCGAAGCCCGGATTCAAGGTGTACTTTTAGACATGGATGGCACCATGGTCGAGACCGAACGCGTTCTTATTCGTTCTTTTCAGCAGGCAGCTGAAGAATGGGGGCTTTGTTTGGCAGATGAAGACCTGTTAGCTACCATTGGCAAGACTGCTGAGGTCTCCCGTAAGATCCTGCGCGGGCTGCTGGGTACAATAGTGAGTTTTGAAACATGTAGTACGCGAGCAGAGCAGTTGGCCACAGAGGTCATTGCCCAGCAAGGCATAGCACGGCGGCCTGGCCTCGATGAATTCTTGGATGAGCTCAGCCGCCGGAGCATTCCGTATGCGGTTGCAACGTCCACTCACCGTCAAGAGGCTGAGTACGTGCTGGCCCAAGCGGGCATTCGCGACAAAGTCAACGCCATCGTGTGTGGCGACGAGGTTAGCAAGGGCAAGCCCGCGCCGGAGATCTATCACCGTGCAGCCGCCCAACTTGGACTGGAGGCACGCAACTGCCTGGCAGTTGAAGACTCCGAACCAGGCATTAGGGCAGCGTCCGCTGCCGGTGCTCACGCAATCCTTATTCCGGACCTGGTACAGCCAACTCCCACCGCGCGCGTAGCCGCAGCTCGGGTCTGCATAACACTTGCTGAGGTTACGGAGTTGCTTCGTGAAGAGGCTATTACCTTCGATGCTTAGCTGTGTTTCTTGCCTTTTCTTCGACTCTCGTGTGCGCTATATTCAAAGAGTATGCGAAAGCTTTTCCGCTTCCCTCTAATCTCTAGTGCTTTGTTTCTTTACATCGCAGTAGCGGCTGTAGCTCTTCAGCAGTTTGCGCACGCCGGGCTCGAGCTAAACGGCCCTCAGTTTGATCCGCTTGGAAACCTTGCTGAATCGGCTATCTCGGTGGAAGTCTTTGAACACGTGCCCGGAAGCCCAACGACACCGGATCCAATTGCCCGACTATACCAGACACCCTCCGGCAGAACCGAAGAGCGTAAGATGGGCTCCTCGCCGTTAGATCAAGATAGTTCAACCTTGGTCCGAAACTACGACAACGATGGACACCTCCTCGAGGAGTACACACTCGATACACGAGGAAGCACGCAGCAACGCAAAATATTTCGCTACGATGATGAAGGCGTTATTGACCAGGTAACTAATTACCGCAAGCAAGATGCTGTCGAGAGCGCTCTTATTTTCTTGTATGCCGGGGATCTATTAGGAGAGGTAGCGGTATACGAGGCGGACGGACAACCTCGCTGGCGACGGGTGTATGAGTATCCGGAAGATAATGTGGTGACATGGTCACTGCTGCATGCCGACGGAAGGCAGCAACAGGCAGGAGAGCTCATCTACGACTCAGGAAACGTTTTACAAGAGCAGCGGAGCCTGGATGGAGACAGCATGCTTACCAAGCGCAAGATCTTCGAGTACGACAATGAGGGTCGCGCCGTTGCAATTTCAACTTTCAATGCCAGCAACGAACTTGTTGAGGAGTACAGCTTTATGTATGACAATGCTGGCAACCTTATACGCCGCATGGTTGAAGACAAGAACGGGCACCCTGTATCAGTTACGCGGTATCGTTACACCTATGATGAACAGGGAAGTTGGACACGGGTCGACAAGCTTCTTGTTGAAGCTCGGCTCGAACGCCCCTTTCAAGTGCTGCGAAGCGTGCTCACGCGAAACATCAACTACGACTCAATGTCTTAGAAGGAGCATGTTGGTGCCACACATTTTTGTAGTTGAGGACAACACGCTCATACGGGAAGGAGTTCGCGACTACCTCGCCATCGAGGGAGACCGGGTAACCGAGTTTGAAAGCACGGCCGGGGTGGTTGAGGCCGTGCGCACTGTCACACCGGACCTCTTGATCCTAGATATCATGTTGCCGGACGGCAACGGCCTACGACTTGCAAAGGATATTCGAGAGTTCAGCGATATACCAATTCTCTTCCTTACTGCTAAAGACACGGAGTCGGACCGCATCACTGGGTTCGAGGTTGGTGGGGACGACTACGTCGTTAAGCCCTTTTCGCCAAAGGAGCTTGTACTCCGCACGCGCGCGCTCCTACGCCGCACAGCGAGCAGCCAATCTAAACGTGCTCAAAGCACCTCTTTTGAGTGCGACGGTTGTACTCTTCAAATGGACGACACAACCCATAAAGACCACCTCAACGGCTCCGAACTCCATCTCACCATCTCTGAACGACGCATACTCCAGCGACTTACCGAGGAGCCCGGACGAGTAGTGAGTCGAGAACGGATCCTTGGCGACTGCCTCGACTACATCCACGACGGTTCACACAGAACCGTTGACACACATATTGCCAATCTGCGTACCAAGCTGGGAAATGGAGACTGGATTGAGACAGTACGGGGGGTCGGATACCGCTTTCAAGGCACTCTTACATGAAGACTCTCTTCGCGCGTTCATTTGCCGCCTTTTTTGTGTCGCTCGTGCTGCTGGTGTTGGTTATTCTTGCAGTTTTCTTGTTTGGCATGCGCCGGTCCATTGGCGACTGGAATCTGTACCGGCGCCAAAGCCTGCAGAATATCATTGTTCCAAGTCTGAACGAACTTGCCCGTCGTGAGGGAGGCCTACGTCCGGACTCAGTGGAACGGGAACTCTCACAGTTTCTCAATCCGAATCAATACGTGTACGTCTTTGATGCCGAACGCCGACCGGTCTTTCTCTACCACGGCGGAGAACGCCGCGCTATTGAGGACCCGGCTGTGGTGGAGGAACTCATCTCACCGCTTGAAGAGCGCGGAGCCATGCCAGCTGCGCTGTTTGACGGCGACGTAGTCATTGGATTTCTGGCCGCAGATACCCTGGGATTCATGAGCGATGTTGCCAACCTCCGGTTCTTACGTTCGGTGACTGTTACCTTTCTAAGTGCAGTCATCCTTGCTGCCGTGGTCGCTTTTATCCCGGCGTATCGCATTTCACGGGGAATATCCAACAGTGTAAAAGAACTTGCGGAGGGGTTAACTGCAATAGGTGAGGGTAAGCGAGACATAGAGTTTCAGCGCAGTGGTGCCGCTTTAGAGCTATCGCTCGTGGCCGAAACTGCGGAGAGCTTACAGGCTCAACTCGAGTACGAAGAGAAACTACGACGACAATGGGCACAAGATATTTCACATGATCTTCGCACTCCGCTTACGGCTTTCCGTACGCAGCTGGAAGGAATGATAGAAGGGGTTATTGAACCGACCCAGACTCGCTTGGCTGCTATGTTTCAGGAACTACTACAGATTGAACACCTTGTTCGTGACCTGAGAGAACTGAGCCATATTGAATCGCCTGAGATGCGGCTCAACTGGAGCAACATCAACTCCGAATCGTTTATTGGATTGCTTGTACGCCGCAGCAAAGCCGCGCATCAGCGAGAAGATGTGTCATACGTGACTGAAGCCAAGGTTGACTCATTTCGGGGCGACGAGCAACTCCTCTTGCGTGCAGTAGACAATGTTGTTCAAAACGCCGTAGTACACGCACATGACGGCGGGCAGATACGCATAAGCATTGAGGAAGCTGGGCCTCCCATGACAACACGCATTGAGGTGCGCAATACAGGGGCGATTGACGTCGCAGAGCTCCCACACGTGTTTGAACGGCTGTACCGGTCCGAACCTCGACCGAACAACAAGGCTAGCACCGGCGGTTCCGGGCTGGGCCTCTCAATTACCAAAGCAATCGTTGAGCTACACGGTGCTTCGGTAAGAATGCTACAAGCAGCGGATGAAACTGTTGTAGATATTCTGTTACCTACACAGGTGGATAATCCTGACGGATCATGTCACTGAGTAAAACGACGTTCTAATTTCGGATAAAATACAATTGCTTAGGAAACTATTTGTGAGTATAGTAGACAAATCATGAGCGACCACGACGCAATAGATTCACAACACGAAGCGGTACCAACAAGGTCCGTCATTAAAACCATGCAACTCCTTGAACAATTATCACGCGACGGAGAAAGTAGTCTTGGTGAAATTGCTGGCCGCCTTGGAATGCACAAGAGCACCGTGCATCGCTTTGTTAACTCACTTAAAGAGCTCGGCTATGTCCGACAGAATCCGGAAAACGAACGGTACAGCCTTACCCTCAAACTGTTTGAGGTAGGTTCGGCCGTTCTTGAGCGCACCGAACTCTGGAAAGAGGCGCACCCAATTATGAAAACTCTGGCAGAGCAAACCCTCGAGACGGTGCACTTAGCGGCGCTGGAGAACGACGAGCTGGTATATCTTCATAAAATTGAGTCTACACGTGCACTCAGGGTCTCTATGAACACCCGGGTAGGGCGCACCGCCCCGCTACATTGCACAGCTTTGGGCAAAGTGCTCCTTGGATCACTCCCAGACAAAAAACGCGAGCGACTTCTGAAAAAAGTTTGCTATGAGCGCTATACCGAGCATACGCGCACCGAACCGGACGTTTTACACGAGGAACTGGAAAAAATTTCAAAGCGTGGGTATTCCTATGACAACGAGGAACATGAGTTGGGAGTGCGCTGTGTAAGTGCACCCGTTAGGAATGCAGTCGGGGATGTTGTCGCGGCGTTAAGCGTTTCTATGCCCAGCGTTCGCCTTACCGAAGAAAACAGGGACACATATACTGATTTAGTCGTGCGTAGCGCCCACAATATTTCGTATAAACTTGGCTGGCGTTCGCACAATACGTAGAGCTTTGGGAAGAAGAACTACTCCTGCGCGGAATCAACCTTTTCTATACCGACGGCCTCTGCAAAAACGTTGTAGAGTTCATCGTTTGTCTTAGCCGCTACCACCCGGCTCATGACTGCCTTGTCTTTCAGAATGGTGCAGATTTCGGTG
>CAZQIK010000138.1:0-5357 GCA_964593085.1 uncultured Spirochaeta sp. | reverse complement strand
GTGTGAGGAAGACCATAAACCGAACGGGATGCCAGCAGCTGCTCAAAGAGACTACCAGGGCTCATAGTCTGAGCAATGAGAAAAGCGGTAAGAGCAACTGCCGTAAGGAAAGCAATATCGAGATCCCGCCGCTTTTCGGTGATCGCACCGACCATGTAGTGTGCTCCGGTGCCTACCGCCGCACCGGCACCGATCACAAAGGTCTGCAGACCCGGAAATTGCGCACGATTGAAATCAAATGAGTGACCTGAACGTCTATGTGAGCCAAAGGCAGGCGAGTTTGTTGAAATGCTTGATGTGACTGAGCTGCGAGACAAATGCCGCTTTCGCTGATAGCGAGCAACCAAGGTGGTCAAACGCGAGCGGATACTCGGTATGAGGCCATTACCGACATTTTCAGCCGAGTAAGGCTTGCTGAACCATCGTTGGGCAGAACTGCGATTGGGAGTCCGACGGCGAGAGTTCGTTCGTTGCGAGGCAGCTAGCAAAAGACTACCAGCTCTGTCGGAAGCTTTAAACCGCCGGATGCGATCTATAACATCACCTCTATCGAACGAGCGTCTGTTTATCCGAGGCAGGGTTTTGCGACCACGGCGCTTTATGGATTGTGCTTCAATTACCGACATCATAGTAGTCTACATATCGACAATTTTACGAGCACATATTATAGTGGGTTGCAAAACTCGATGATCACTCGAGCCGCACAGAAAGGCCAAACCTGGACCCCCCTCCCTGCAATTCTCGTTGCTGTGGCACTGGCTATACTGATGAGCATAACCATATTTGAGCCATTTTCGGTCGACGGCGCATCCATGGAGCCAAGCATTGCAAGCGGAAGCACGGTAATTGTGCTTCGAACCGAATATGGTTTACGCCTTCCGTTCTCCGATCTGTATCTTGTGCAATGGAAGAGGCCGCAAAGAGATGCTATCATTGTGTTTAAGGCTCCCAATGGAAAGCAAAAGCTCTTAAAGCGCGTGCTTGTAGCAGGAGATGACAGCATTCAGATCCACGGCGATACAATGACACTCACCAACACCACACTTCGCTTGAATCCGGACGTTGCCCAGAAACTCTCACACTATGACCGGCTTCCCAAGGGGTTTGTATTCGTTGCCGGAGAGAACATGGCGGCGTCAAGAGACTCGCGCCACTTTGGTTTAGTACCTCATTCAAATATTCTGGGTCGAGTAATCTTTATGCCTCAGAAAAACTTACAACCTGAGCAGAGCCTGAACGGCAGGGGCACACAGTAATGTCGCGACTTCGTTATCGCATAGTCTTTGTTCTTCTTGGGGTTTTCAGCTTAGCGCTTGTGTACCAATACGCTACAGTCATGCTCGGGAGTAGCCCCCGTAGGCCAGCTTCAACCTCGACAACACTGCCAGAACGGGGGCCAATCTTAGATCGCAACGGCCGCGTTCTCGCCCTCCAGACACAACTTGACACCGTCGCCGCGTGGACACCGGATCTTCAAGATATCGAAGAAACTTCACGATTGCTTGCCGAAATACTTGATGCAGATGCCGAGGATGTTCGCCAGCGACTAGACTCATCGCTAAGTTATGTTGTACTGCGACGGAATCTAACACCAGTGCAGTCGGACCAGATCCAACAACTCCGGAGTGAAGGTTTTCTGCGTGGTATTTCCTTACGTCCGGATCATGGGCGAAGTTATCCGGAGCGGGAGCTGGCAGCCGCGTTGCTTGGGTATGTAGGAGTAGATCACGTGGGGCTTGACGGAGTTGAATACTCCCTCAACGATGTGCTCTCTCCGCGGCCAGGTACATCGCGCTATGGAGATCAGGTATTTCTCACAATTGATGTGGCAGTGCAGGCCGAGGCGGAGCGCATTGCCCGGCAATCACTCGAAACTCACAACGCTGACTCAACTATGCTCTTGGTAATGGACTCGAATAGTGGGGATATTCTCGCCTATGCGTCCTCTCCAAGCTTTGACCCAAACGAGTTCCAACGTTACACCGCCGAACAACGGCGAAACCGACCCGCAACCCGCGTATATGAACCTGGCTCGGTCTTCAAGGTGTTCTCACTTGCTTCGTTTATGCACCTTGGAGGAGTTAGTCCACAGGACCAGTTTCAGACATCGGAGGGCTATAGCGATGATGCAGAGTCCTTTCTCATTCGTGACCTGGGCGACTATGGCACTATCAATGCTGAGGGAATTATCAAGTACTCGAGCAATGTTGGGGCGGCTTATGCTGCCGACACCGTCGACGCTGACTCCTTTTATCACATGTTGCGACGATTTGGGTTCGGCGAGCGCACCGGAGTGGAACTGAGCGGCGAGGAGCGTGGCTTGCTGCGCCGACCCGAGCTATGGAGTGGCCGTTCACGACAGACAATTTCTATTGGGCAGGAAATTGGCGTGACCGCGATGCAGGTAATGGCAGCGGCCGGTGCACTGGCGAACCAAGGTGTTTTGGTGAAACCACAAATTGTTAGACGCATTGTGAGTGCCAACGGCAAAATTCAGTACGAAACCGAACGTGAGCCTGTGCGGCAGGTTGTATCTCAAGCAGTTGCCGACCGCATGCTGGATTACATGTACAGCTCGACAGTGGATGGTACTGCTCAGCGAATAGCGGTCGACGGCGTAAAGATTGCCGCCAAGACCGGTACTGCCGAGGTCTTTGATTCCGAGATTGGGCAGTACTCCGACAGTGCTTTTGTGGCCTCAACCTTGGCAATATTTCCCAAAGATGCCCCCCAAATCGTCGCCTATATGGTCATTGACAACCCCAAAGAAGGTGAGTTTTACGGAGGCCGCATTGCTACCACTCCACTAAAAGAGTTGGCCGAGTATATCGTCCCTTACCTTGGAATTCCGACCGAAGACGATGTTATTCTTGATCATTCCGGACGAGTAGCAATATCTGAACCACGCATGCCTGAGTTGGCCGATACCGTCCCCGACTTCACCGGTATGCCGAAACGACTATTACTCCCTCTGTATGAACGGGAGGATATTTCTATAGAAATGAGCGGTAACGGCTGGGTAGTGGAACAGGAACCGCCAGCAGGTACCGATATTACCCCGCAGATGACAATACGGCTGGTACTGGAATGAACGACAGTACGGACAGCGCGCCGCACAGCGCACCGGACGCCGGTACGACCAAGTCGGCGGCGCCCTACAGGGAACGAATCCGGAGCGAGCCTACCCGTAGTGGTGAAGTTACGGTAACTCTCGATGGCGTTCGCCTGCACAGCGTATACGATCCTCGCCGTGAGGCACGCCGGCTCATTGAAACCGAACTCCCCGCCGGTTGTGAGGTAGTCGCCTGCTATGGCCTCGGCCTGGCCTACCATGTAGAAGAGTTACTCACCTTGCATCCGGAGGTAGAAATTATTGTAGTAGAGCCGGACACCGAGCTGCTTGAAGCAGCCATGGAAATCCGGGATCTACAACCGATTCTTGCCGAATCGCGGGTACGACTACTTGCTGGTGTTGCACCTGATGCAGTGGCAACGCTGCTCGACGAACAGAGAGCCCGCAAGCTGGTGGTCCTGAGGTTGCGTTCGGTGTACGAAAAGGATCGCGAGTATTACGAGTCGGTCGACGCTACATGTGCTTGCCTACGCGCTCGCGCCGAGATCAATCGCAACACATTGAAGCGCTTCGGTAAACTGTGGGTACGCAATTTGACCCGCAATCTTGAACAAAGCGCAGAAGCAATCCCGTTGCGACTACTTGAGGGTCTGGCCGACGGTGTTCCTGTATTACTCTGCGCCGCCGGCCCGAGCCTTGATCAGGTGTTGCCACATCTTCCGGAGCTCGCAGAACGGTGTCTCCTGGTAGCGGTCGACACCTCGGTTGCCGCGCTCATGGCAGTAGGAGTTCAGCCTGACATTACCGTAGTTGTTGATCCGCAGTACTGGAACACACGGCATCTGGACGCGGCTCGAGATTTCAGCGGCATAGTGGTGTCTGAGTCGTCAACCCATCCGCGAGTATTTCGTCTGCTGCACGCGGCCGAGCCCGTTTTCTGCGGATCACTCTTCCCACTAGGAAAAGTGCTGGAAGAAGCGCTGGGGCCGATTGGTGAGCTGGGCGCAGGTGGTTCGGTTTCAACTGCTGCATGGGATCTGGCACGTAGGATAGGCGCCTCTAAAGTTATGAGTGCGGGGCTCGATTTAGGTTTCCCAGGGCGGGCGACCCACTGCAAAAACAGTTTTTTTGAAGAACGCGCACGGCTCTTGTGTTCACGATTAGACCCTTTGGAGTCTCACTCCTTTCGCTATCTGCATGATGCGGATCCATACCTCACCGAGAGTAGCGACGGTGGTACCGTGCTCACAGACAAGCGAATGGAGATTTATCGTCGCTGGTTTGAGAATCAGCTTCAGCAACACCCTGAACCGCCAGCCTACACCCTCTCCGGGACCAGCGTAGCGCTCAACGGAGTACGCGTGCTGTCGATCGATGATGCGGTCAAGCTTCCGGAGTGCCGCACTCAGCTGAACGCCCGACTATCTGTCTTTCACCGGAATGCACGGAACTACGCGGAGGGACGCGTCACGCGCGCGCGCGGCATTGCTGTTTTAGTAAACGAGCTGTCGGACGAACTTTCGCAACTGCAACACCTTGCCGCGAGAGGCGCGCAGCTAGCCGAGCAGGCGAGCTCGCAAGCTGGAGCGGACGCACATTATGCATCGGCAGAAGCAGTTCGGCTGCACGAATACCTTCGGTTGCTCGACGATATCGACCAAGAAATTGGGCGACTTCGCTTCCGCGATATTGCCGGTTTTCTCATTCAGGATACCGTGGATGATATCGAAAGGGTTCGTGGTCGGCTAGGTGAGTCAGCGCTGGAGAATAGTCGGCAACTCTACACAGCCCTGTCACGGAGTGCCGAATACCACCAGAGTCTCCTGCGAACGGCTGCTGCGCGCCTCTCCTGACGCAACAACTCAAGGCGTAGTATCAGCAAGGGAAAATGCCGCTTAAGTTCATAGCTCTCGCCCCCGATAATAAAAGTGTTCGGGTAGTTCCGGATTCATAGCCGGTATGCAATCACGTCCAGGCATACCGGCTTTTTTGTGCCCCAGGCCGACGATCCGTAGACACAAAATCTTTCAAATATCCACATACTATAAAAACCCAGTACACTTCCACGTGCAGGCATATTATGATAGTACCATAGCTCCGCACCGTATTCGAGGAGCGAATGTGTACTCGGCCGCCAAGGGAGATGGAATCATGAAGTATGGAGTGAAACCTGATGCTGGCATGAGTAGCCGCAGCAAGATTGCAAGCTTACTTGAGGGCACCGATGTGAGAATCAACGGCGACCGACCCTGGGATCTACAGGTCAATGATGAGCGATTCTACC
>CAZQIK010000137.1:0-5363 GCA_964593085.1 uncultured Spirochaeta sp. | reverse complement strand
TAATTGGTAATACGGCTATGAAGAGTAAGGTTGCTAAAGCTGAGCCGCGGCCAAAATGCCGAAAAATGAAGGCTTCCTGATACATGCGAAATGCAACGACACCGGTTTCGTACTGTCCGCTTGTCATTACAAAAACGACGTCAAAAATCTTCAGCACCAGAATGAGTATAGTTGTGGTCACCGTGAGAATTGTTCCACTCACATAGGGAATAATCACGTTAAAGAAAACCCGGACTTCGCCAGCTCCGTCTATTCGCGCGGCATCTAGTAAATCAGCAGGCACGCCCTTCACGGCCGCCGACAAAATGACCATAGCGAAACCAGTCTGCAACCAGATCATAATTACAATGAGAAACAAATTGTTCCATGGACGAATAGTCAACCAACCTTGAGGCGAACCACCCAAAGCAACCATAATAGCATTGAGTAAACCAGGTTGCGCCATTCCCGGCGGCTGATAGAAGTAAATGAAACGCCAGATAACACTCGCACCAACAAACGAGATGGCTAAAGGTAGAAAAATTAACGTTTTCGCTATTTTTTCTCCTGTTTCGCTCATACGGTCAACCAGCACTGCAACAAGCAAACCAAGAGACACGGTAAAAGCTGGTACAATAACTAACCACAGAACGGTATTGCGGAGTGTGATAATCATGGATGGATCGGTAAAGGCAAAGATATAGTTCTCGAGTCCTACAAACTCTGTTCCTGCGCGATCCATAAAACTCAACGTTGCCGTCCGTATCGAGGGCAACACGATATATGCTGTTAATACAGCCAAAGCCGGGCCGACAAATACGTACGGCAGCAGTGAGTCTCGTATCCGAATTGGCAACTGAGTCACCAAATGATTCAGCGCCAAATACAGTGCCCAAACACCCCCAACACCAACAACCAAAGCTACAAACGCGACCAGTATTCTTGGTGCCCGAGCATCCCGCATGAAGTTAAAACTCCATAGTAGTACAAAAAATGTAACTGTCGGGATGATTAATGCAACAATAATACGGGCCGGGGTTGCCGCAAAAACTTCGTATACACGATCTTTCTTAGCTACGCTACTCATTCCCCCACCTACGGTTAAAAGACTGCGGCCCCGTGACAGGCGACCGCAGCTCAAAAGCCTAATCTACACGACTCATAGGCCGTATCCGAACAACTCCGTTAGTCCTCCGGCCAGGTGTCGTCGATGTTTTCCAAGACGCCGCCGAGATCATCACCCGAAACGTAGTTGACCATGCCTGTCCAGAAGCTACCGGTACCAACCGAGCCTGGCATCATGTCGGAAGCGTCAAACCGCACCGTGTCCGCATCAAAAAGGATTTCGGCGTAGCGGCGGTCGACTGTAGTCGGATACCAGTCAAGGGGAGTGTCTTCATGAGGAGAGACGAATCCGCCGGACTCGAGCCATGCCCGGGTCGATTCGCCAGTTGTGAGATAGCGCATAACCGCTCGTACTTCGGGTCTATCGGTCATAGCGCCCATGACGTCGCCTGCGGTAAGCACCGGACTGCCCTGTTCCTCATCAATTGGTGGCAGATAGAAAAAGTCCACATCTTCACCGACGACAACGCCATCAGGGAAAAAACCTGGAATAAAGCTTGCTTGACGATGAAGCCATGCTGCAGGTGGGTCGCTAAACATGGGGCTCGGGGAGTCGCCAAACGGAACGGTGAGGATAGAGGTGGTCCCCCCAAGTACGTAGTCTTCGTTCATCCAGATCTCAGACATCACTTCTACAGCTCGACGAACTTCAGGTGAGTCAAAGGGATGCTCACCAATAATCCAGTCGTCGTAAACTTCTGGAGGGGCGGTGCGCAGCAGGATATCTTCAACCCAGTCGGTGGCCACCCAGCCGGTAGCTCCGGCACTTTCAATGCCAATAGTCCATGGAGGCGTCCCATCGGCTACCATTTGGTCTGAGAGCGCAATAAGTTCGTCCCAGGTCTCGGGGATCTCGTATCCAGCAGCATCAAACTCGGGTTTCGGATACCACACCAGACTCTTAACATTTGTTCTGTACCACGTGCCGAGCATTGCGCCTTCATGTTCGGCAATATCGAGCCAGCTCTCTGCATACTGCTGCAACAAATAGTCACGGTCAAACCAGTCATACAGATCTACAATATGGCCACTGTCTGCGAGATCATACAATAAACCAGGCTGTGGAAAAGCAGCTATGTCAGGCGGATCGCCACCCTCTGCGCGGATCGTGATGAGCGACTCAAAGTCACCGGAGCCTTGATAGCGAACCTCAATTCCGGTCTGCTCAACAAAGGTCTGTAGGCTTTCTTCGAATCGGCTGGCATCTACATCGACAAAGGCGCCGAAAATCTCTACTTCGGTCCCGGAAAGGTCTACGCCCTCGGTCCATGGATTATCGGTAGGATTTGTTGCGGTTACTGCGTCGTCATCGGCCGGTTCACAACCAGCGAATACCAGCGCGAACGCACCAACAACTAAGAATGTCAGTGCGACAACCTTAAATCTCTTCATCTCTTTCCTCCTGTTTTTTGAAAGCACAGCCCCAGGCACAAATATCGCCCGTGACGTATACCCTCTCTTGTGAGATGTGACGACTGTTACTTGCTCGTAAACCAGTACAGTGTCGCGTTACTAACATCAGATTACGCCCGAATTGCATATTGTGCAAGAGAAATTCACGGTGAGGTCAAATCCCGCTCTTATTCAAGAGAGGTTTTCGTTACGGATGAAAAGGAAGCTTGATGTTTCGCGCGAGTTATGTAAAAATACCAAATACTTTTCGTGAATACATCTACGCCGCACAATGCGGCACATTTCCCTAGGGGGTCGTCATGGTCATTCTCACTCTCAACTGCGGTAGTTCCTCGGTCAAGTACCAACTGTACGACTGGGATGAACGTCGCATTCTTGCTACCGGCATGGTGGAACGCGTAACACAGCCCGGATCCGTTATTACTCACAAAACCAGCGGCAAAGATGAGTTTGTCCTCGAGCAGGACTGCCCGGATCACCGGGTCGCAATAGGTCTTATCCAAGAAGCCATTGTCCATCCGGACCATGGCGCAATTGATTCAATTAACGACGTTAAAGCTGTCGGCCACCGTGTTGTCCATGGAGGTGAGAAGTTCTCCAAGTCGGTACTGGTAGATGACTCCGTTATTGCCGCCTTCCGCGAGATTCAAGATCTGGCGCCCTTGCACAATCCAGCTAATATTATGGGTATTGAAGCCGCACGCACAGCGCTACCGGATGTTCCGCACTGCGCAATTATGGACACCGCATGGCATCAGACCATGCCGCAGAGTTCCTACATGTACGCCTTGCCTTATAGTTGGTACGAAAAGTACGGCGTGCGCCGTTATGGTTTCCACGGAACTTCTTTTCTGTACACTGCTAAGCGAGCAGCAGTGCTCTTGGGCAAAGATCCATTTGAAACAAACGTTATTGTGGCACATGTTGGAAACGGATCAAGCATCAACGCGATTAAGAACGGATGCTCCTATGATACCTCAATGGGCCTCACCCCGCTTGAGGGCCTCGTTATGGGAACGCGCTCCGGTGATATGGATCCCGCAATTCCGTTTTATCTGAGCAACATCTGTGGCATGGAAATTGAAGAAGTAGAGAAAGCTCTGAACAAAAAAAGCGGCATTCTTGGTATAACAGAAGAGTTTGTTGATCGACGCGACATACAAAAGGCTGCCGAAAAGGGCAACAAGAAAGCGCAGCTTGCAATTGATATGGAAGCATACCGTATTCGCAAGTACATCGGCTCATATACCGCAGCCTTAGGAAAAGTCGATGCAGTAGTATTTACCGCCGGTGTCGGCGAGCGTGGTGCACTTATTCGAGGATTAGCTACCGAAGGGCTCGATGTTATGGGTATTAAGCTTGATCCGCGTAAAAACAAGGTTTCCATGACCAAGAACGCAGAGACGGTAATTTCAACCGACGACTCGCCCACGAAAATCTTTGTCATTCCTACCGATGAAGAGTTGGTAATGACCGAAGACACCTACGCAATCACAGCAGGGACATATGACGTTCATACCAACTTCACCTACTCCTTTCAGACAGCCGACTACATGAATCAAGAACGTAACGGCTGCGTTGACCAAGACGTAGATAAGTTTGACGGTCTTGAAAGCATCCTTGCTTTTCCCCCATCGCCAGCGGGAACGGTTAACCCAGAAGACTGTGATTAAGGACGTTCCTCACGCATAACGCAGAAGCAACTACAGATGCAGGGTGGCCAGGTTATTGCAACCGGCCACTTTTTTTTGCGTCACAATGTATTGCGCTACTTTTTGCGTTGCATTCGTGTACGACGGGCGGGGTTGAGTTAAGAGGGAGAGCCGGCCGCAAGGACCGGCGTAGGGAAGTTACGCTTCTACCGGAGCTTCTTTGCGCTCTTCTTTGGCGGCTGCTTTGACTGCACGCTTTTTTTCGTTCTTGATAGCCGCCTTAGCAGCCTTCGAAATCATAACCTTCTTGCCGTCAATTTCCTGCTCGTAGAGCAGCTTTACGCCAGTCTTTTTTGTAATAGGGCACGTTCCGCGTCCACTGCGGACATACTCTGCGCGTGCGCCTTTGCCACGATGTGCTTTACTCATATGTTGATACTCCTTGATGTATGCTTTTGAGGAATAGACGGAGACTATAGTACGCGGAGGGACTGGCGGTCAATACAACCACCAGCCCCAATCTTTGCTGAATACTAATTCGACAGCAAATAGTTAGCGCACCATTATAAACTCTACGCGTCGGTTTTTCCAAACCTCTTCTCGGTTGCTGTGCGGAACAACCGGCCGATCTCCGCCGATACCGACAGTGGACATACTATCCTTATCTAAGCCGAGGATTATCAGCGCACGGCGCACCTGCTCGGCACGATCTGCCGAGAGCGGCACCAGCACGCCGACTTGTTCTTGTCGGTTCAATGGGTCACTAGCTCGGAAGTACACATGGGCGGCATGGCCCTCAATTACTATATCCCGCCCGTTGTACTGCGTTAGAATGGCGGCTATGCGTCGCAAAGTGTGGAAATTGCGCTCCATGTACTCATCCGAAACTCCAAATAGATCTGCGCTATTTGGCGGAAACTGAATGCTGGGCACGACAATTCGTAGTACATCTCCGTCCTCTACCACTAAGATATCGATCTCAATGGATGTCTCAGCACGCTCAACCGCGCCGTCGCGGGCATCTACCGTAAAGACCGCCCGGTACAACTCTGCCGACTGCACCAGTTCGCCGTCCTCGGAGCGCCCATCCCAAACAAGCTCGGCCGGTGGGGCGCCGCTGCCCGAGAAGCTATGGAAGGTTCGACCGGTACGATCGAGAATATCGACCTCCCACGACTCAGCAAGAATTCCTGC
>CAZQIK010000136.1:0-5369 GCA_964593085.1 uncultured Spirochaeta sp. | reverse complement strand
GGGCCGCTTCGCGCGCCAATGCATACGCCTCAGGAAGCATTTCGTCCAACGACTCACCGTCGTTATAACGTTGACGAAGCTTGTCGGTTTCCCGGGGAAAGTCTTGTTCCTGGAGTGATAATGCCCAGTTCTCGCAGGCGTTAATATCATGGAGTATTGGTAGTAGTGTTTTTAAGTCGTGCTCACTTTTGGAGCCGAAGACAGCATCGATTAGATTTTGGACCATACGATACTGTAGCCGAATTAGGAAAGCCGGGTCAAGATTGACAGGGAATACCGGCGGCAGGTACTATAGGATGCGGTGGCAGTAAAATTACTTCCCTTTCACATGGTTCTGTTAGGGACCTTAATACTTTTCCTCCTTGCCGGCTGCAATCGTTCCCAGGTTGTTGCGCTTGAACGTGAAGATCTTTTTGAACTGGCAATAGGACGGCTGGAAAGTGAGCTTGATCTATTCCACGCTCCTGGAAAACCATTGCAAGCAAAAACTCGCATTATTATGCAGGATGGAATGTTTGCCATTGCTAACGGCGGTGCCAATAAGATTATGACCTTCACCTCGTACGGTGATCTGGTCTCAATGGTCTACAACCCGGACGACAATCCAAGACCAGTGCTGGTTCAGAGCGCCCAGCGCGATGGGACCGTCAATAACCGGCGTGCCGTGCCGTATAACTTTACGCAGCTTGGTGAAATTGCACTCACCTCAGATAACACACTATTGGCTGAGGAACGGCTTCCTCCAGAACGCGCAAGTTACGACGAAGAGCTGCAGGTAAGTCTCAATCGCCTTATACTCCGTTTCGGACAGGATGGCACACTGCAGGACTACCTTGGTCAGGAAGGCATTGGTGGGAGTCCGTTTCCTTACATTGAGAGTCTTCACACCACCGATCGCAATGAGGTTGTGGTAATCTCGCGTACTCTCGACACTTGGCTCATCTTTTGGTTCAACGCCGCCGGTGATCCGCTGTACACGGTCGAGATCCCAATGGACCGGCTGCCCCTGCCCGATGACGACGGCGACTATATTCCAACTCTCGAGACTATACTCCCCGACAGAGAGTCGCGGCGCCTCTATCTTAGTTTAAACTACTACTACCAGTCACAAGATTCGGAGACTGGTGAGCGCTACGGCATAGAGATCTTTGCTTCGCGCGTGTACTGGCTCGACTTAGAGACCGGGCGGTATGAAGGGTACGTTGATGTGCCTGAAAATGTTCATAACGTTGTCGGAAGCAGCATCTTTGAACGTGAAGAGCTGCGACACCTCTATGAACTGGTCGGGGTCGCACCTGGCGAGCATTTTCTTCTCCTGAGCCGTGAGGACGAGCGACGCTCGCAGCTTCTGGTTATGAACAGCTCCGGGCGAGTGCTGGGGCGGCGCAATATTGTGGTAGACGATAAAGGTATGTTCTATCGCACCTTCTATGTTTCACCGGAAGGCATACTTACAGCACTACTGGCCGACAACGACGGTGCAAGTGTCGTCTGGTGGCGTAGCGATCGTCTTATGCGGAGCCTAATTCAGTAAGACTGCTGGCGAGGGGGCACGGTGTACGCACTTCCAAACTCGGCCGAGATGGCCAACATCGATATCGAAACTCAAGAGACATATACTATTTCAGCTTTACTACTCATGGAAAACGCGGCACGCTCACTTCTTGAGGCGTTGACCAAGTTTGTGCGTGATTCGGGGTACACGACCCAAGCAGTACAGATCGTATTTGTTGCGGGGCCCGGAAACAATGGAGGAGACGCACTCGCGCTTGCGCGCATGTGGTTGTGTCTGGCGGGTGGAAGTCCTCGGGTCCTGCTGAGTGCTGAGCCCAAAAGCGGAACCGCATCTGCGGTACATCTGGAAACAATTGAACGGCTTGGCATTCCGGTGGTGCGGGATACTATTCCGCATGGCGAAACGGCACGGAGTGAGTTGCAGGCGGCGGATGTGATCGTTGACGGAGTGTTTGGTACCGGGTTGCGTGATGGTCTCCGGCCGGAAGCTGCCGCTCTGCTTGAAAGTATGAACCAAGCTTCGGCCTGCCGCGTATCCATAGATATTCCCAGTGGTATTTCCGACGACTATCAGGGTGACCGAGTTGCTGTAGAAGCCCAGCTAACCCTTGCCGTTGAGCTACCCAAGCTGTGTTATTACACCGAGGCTGCGCGGCCACTTTGTGGGTCTATCCGTGTTGTGCCCCTGGGCTTTCCGCCAGCTCTCATACAACCTGAACTGAAAGGACAGACTGCCTCGAGTGAGAAGTCTGGCCAAACACGGAATACAACAAGCCCGCGAGCGGTGTTGCTTGCTGCAACCGATCTTTCGAGGTTTATTCCAGACTTTGATCCTTATGCACACAAGTATCAGCGGGGCGCACTGGTAGTGTTTGCTGGTTCGGCAAGTTTTCCAGGTGCTGCAGTTTTGGCTTGTAATGCCGCCCAGCGCACCCGAGCCGGATACGTGTATTTGGCTAGTGACCCTGATGCGTTACGGCGGATGTCGGCGCTCGACCCGGCGGTAGTAGCGGCACGTGCGAGCAGCGATACTCAGGCTCTGAGAGCAGCGAATTTTCAGAAGTTCGGCGCAGCCGTTGTCGGGCCCGGTTGGGGACGAGACAGCACGAGAGTAGAGCAGCTGAAACAGTTGCTGAGTGTTCTTCCGCCCGGCGTACTGGATGCCGACGGTTTGTACGTTTTAGAACAGGTGCTGAGAGCAGGTCCCTGGACTAAGGGTTCACCGGTAGCTGGCTGGATACTTACTCCCCATCACGGCGAGTTTGAGCGGCTCGGCTTTGGGCCGGTACCGCAGGATGCTGCCTCACGCAGGACCTTGCTTGCTGAGTGCTCTGCCGAGCTAGACTCGGTTTTGGTGCTGAAAGGACCGGTTACCTGGATTACGGCTCCCGATGGACGTTGTGCAGTGTACGATGGTGCGGACCCACTGTTGGCGGCCGGTGGTAGTGGTGATGTTCTCTGCGGTTGCATCGGCTCGTTCCGCGCGGCAGGTGCCGAGGCGTTTAACGCAGCCTGTGCGGGCGTGCTAACTCTGGGGGCGGCGGCGATAGAGGCTCGTAGGCAGCACGGGGTTTTCAGTCCGAGTGATCTGCCCCATGAACTCGGCAAGGTAGTTTCGCGAGCCAAACAGGTGCAGTCCGCTTCCGACGGCTACTCCGCAAGGGGCCGACGGTTACTCCGCAAAGGAAGGAATGCATGAGCCGACGCGAGACGAACGACCCAACCGGAGCGCCACACTTTCACTATAGCCGAGCCGAGCGCCTAGGTTATGATCCTGCAACTTCGGGTAAAAAGAAGCCTGAAAGCATTTTTAAGCGCAACAGATCCTTGGCAATCATACTTCTTGACTTGGCCGTTATTCTGCTCGTCTACGTAATCTACCTGGTATTCCTTGCGCCGGATGCGAGTACGGCGCGGATGAACTCCTACGAGTTTCGCTTGCGGGCGGTACAATTTGGAGATGATGTGCTTGTGACTCTTGCTGTTCAGTCGTTATCGGAGGCCGGTACTCCCAGCCGAGAAGGTGAAGGGATACTGGAAGTTGTGCTCAGTGATCAAGACGGTACCGAACTCGTACGTCTCGTTGAAATACCGCCTGAGCATGGCGGAGAACGTGTGTTCCGTCAAATAATTTCGGACTACAGACCACCACGCGAACGAGGGCTTATTTTTGCAGATCTGCAGCTTGGTGAGAACGGAACGCGTTTGCAGACCTCGGTCTCACAGGAATAGATCCGATTTTAGCCTTCTACGACTGTCGGTTGACCGAATGTGTCTATGTGCTATACTTTTTAAAGACGACGTGTAGATATCACCAAGCTCAAGGATGGCATAAGGTATGGCAACAATAGCCCCTCAAGTATTCTTTTTATCGGTTTTTGTAAATCTTTTCGCGGCACTTGCATTGAGCTTTCCAATCCTTGAAGAACGGTTGCGACTATCAAATTTATTTCAGCCGGAAATGTTTCATAGTCGGCGTTTCCGGCTCATACTTGGGAGCGTTGCTTTTGTAGTCGGCTTTGCTAAACTTGTGATTGTTACACCTCCAAATCCTCCAGTCATTGGCGATCTTATTCCAGCAATTGTCGGTATGGTTATGGGAATCACTCTTGCTGCAGCGGCATACTGTGAGGAAAATTCTGCGCCACCTAAAGCAGTTGCAACCCTTGACGGGCTCTTTGGCCCGCATGCTGCAGTGATCGGCATTGTTGGGGCGGTTTCAGCGCTGCTCCACTTTCTTTTCCCAGTCATTATCTTGCTCTAAGGAGTGTCGCATTTGCGAGTCTCGTGGAGCGTATATGTACGAAGCTGATGCGGCAAAATCTGAGGCCCTCTCGGTTGCCGGTGTTGCAGTTAAAGACGGGAGCGTTCTTTTAGGTAAGCGGCTTCCTGCTGGAGCCTTGGGTGAAAAATGGGAGTTTCCCGGCGGCAAGGTAGAGCCCGGAGAAAATACACACCAGTGTTTGGTCAGAGAGTTTAGAGAAGAACTTGAGGTCGATATCGTGGTACGTGAGTTTCTCACCGAAGGTTGGTTTCGGCACAACGGGACTGAGTTTCGGCTCTGCGCCTACCTCATTTTCCTAGAATCAGAACAATTTGTCTTTCACGAGCACAGCGAGTTGCGTTGGTTTGCGTTGGATGCTCTACCGGAGAATGAACTGGCGCCAAGCGACGCTGGTCTACTGCCAGCACTCCGGTCGATTCTTTACGAGCGAGAGAAATAACGCGGTGCGTAGCTTAGGTAGCCACGCACCTGTATGCGTCTCATTATCGAATAACGGTTCCAGACGGAACAATGCCGTTTTTCGGGATAATAATTATACCCTCACGGACGTAATGGGTCTCATAGTCACCGTCCACCAGCTCATCAACATCTACGCCAATGCGGCACCCGTCGCCAATTCGAGCATTCTTGTCAATTATGGCACGACGCACAACAGTGCCGCGCCCAATGCCAACGTTTGGAATGCCTTTTGCCGCGTTCTCGACGCGAGCTTCTGGGGTTTCGTAGTAGTCTGCTCCCATACAAACCACTCCATCGAGGTTTGCACCGGACTCAATGAGGGTGCGAATACCAACCACTGAATTGGAGAGTGAGGCGTTTGTTATAATGGAGCCATCGGCAGCAACCGACTGATAGAGGGTGGAGTAGTTGAACTTTGACGGCGGAAGATCGCGGCGACGCGTATAAATCGGCATTTCTTCGTCGTAGAAGTTGAAGTCCGGAGAAATAGAGGCCAGGTTCAAGTTCGTTTCGTAGAAGGACTTAATGGTTCCGATATCCTCCCAGAATCCGGTGTAGATATACGCGTTAACCTTGGCCTTTTCAATCATCATGGGAATGATTTCTTTGC
>CAZQIK010000135.1:0-5386 GCA_964593085.1 uncultured Spirochaeta sp. | reverse complement strand
GCCAATAGAACCGAGCAGCTCGACATGCTCCGTGCAGGAGACATTGGAGTGATTGTTGGATTCAAACTGGCGCAGACCGGTGACACAATAGGCTCGGAAGGGTTCCCGGTAATCTTGGAACGCATGAACTTTCCCGAGCCGGTTATCTCGGTTGCAATTGAACCCAATACGCTCTCGGAACGTGACAAGCTCAAAGAGGTGCTTGCGTTGTTGTCCAAAGAGGATCCCACCTTTCTCTGGAAAGAAGACACCGACACCGGGCAGCTCATTATTTCAGGTATGGGTGAACTTCATCTGGATGTCCTGGTAACCCGCATAGTCGACGACTACAACGTGAAAGCCCGGGTCGGCAATCCACAAGTCACCTACCGAGAGTCCATAACTCAAAGCTATCGCCACACCGAGAAGTATCAACGCATGTTGGCAGGGAAAGACAACCAGGCCGAGATAACCCTGGAAGTAGAGCCACTGGCTCGTGGCACCGGAAACGAGTACAAAAGCGATGTCCCGGCCGCTGCACTACCGGAAGCGTTGCAGGAAGCCGTCAAGCGTGGTGTTGAGAACTCACTCAGCGCCGGAATTGTTCAAGGCTACCCGGCGTACGATGTTGGTGTGAGGCTTGTATCGGCGGTGTATAACCAGAACACCTCAACCGAGTTTGCCTTTGAGGCCGCTGGAAGCATGGGCCTGGACAATGCCTGCAGTACGGCCGGGCCGGTGTTGCTGGAGCCGATCATGCGGGTGGATGTTATGTGCCCGCAGGAGTTCATGGGCGATGTCATAAGCGGCATTACAATGCGTCGCGGTATCGTTCATGGTGTGGAGTCACGCCCCAGCGCAGAACATATCCGTGCGGAAGCTCCGCTCGCCGAGATGTTTGGCTACTCCACTTCATTGCGCTCGATAACCCAAGGACGCGGCACCTTTGCAATGGAGTTTGCTCACTTCGAAAAGAAACCACAGTAGGCAACGCCGCGGGCGGATTACCGGCGTGCCGGAAGCTCCGGAAGCTCGGCGCCTCAATGCCGCGGCGGCAGCTCCGGGAGTTCGCCGTACGGCAGATACCGTTCCGGTATTTCCCAGATGACCAGCTGCGGCGGTGCCTCGTGCAGGGTATCGCTGTCGAGGTACGCGACCATCGGCACAAAGGGCCCTCTGCCCTCCTCGGCCAGGTTGAGCACCTCGGCCTGCAGTGCTACCTGCAAAAACGCGTCGAATCCCCAGGCCGCACCTGCGCTGTAACTGGTTCCGACCAGCACTACCGGAACGGCCGCTGTGTCGAATAGGCCCAGACCGGGCGCCGGCCCGGAGTGGAGTTCAAAGCGCCGAATGAGGTCGGGCGCGGGTTGGAGCTGCCCTCGGAATGGGCCGAGCGGGATGAAGCTCAAGAGGTCGCCTTCATACGGACGCTCTTCCCCAAAATCCACGTGGAAGCTCCTGGTCGGTGTGTCCTCGAGGTAGCGAGCTGCACTCACATGTTCGCCCAGCGCGACCGCCGCAAGCTCGGCACCGGCCGGTGTCCAGTGTGTGTCGGTGCGCAGAAAGATCTCTACGCCGCGGTCATGACTATCCGCCAGCACCTCTTTGAGCCCAACCTGATCAACTCCCGCAGCATCCAAGGCCGACAAAAACTTCTGGTAGCGTTCCTCCGCCTCGGGCGGGAAACCATACCGCCCCAGATAGCGGCGGTAAAGCCGCGCCTTAGCCGGCAGCGGCATTACCACAAGGTCGACGCCCTGCCTCTCGAGCTCGGCAGCAACTGCTGCAACGAATGCAGCCACCTCCCGCACACGAGCAGCCTCGTCGCGAGCATGCGGCAGCGCAGTGAACTCCTCGGCGGTGAACAGCATACCTTGCTCGCCAACCACCACCCCGGGCAGGCCTTCACGAAAGAGCCCAAAACGCAGACTGCCCCAGATCTCTAACCCGAGGTCGCGCACCGGCGACTCCAGCTCATAGTCCTGCTGGTACGCGCTCATCCATTCTCCTGAGAATATGGAACCGTACCTACGGCCTTCAGAAGGTTCGGGCGGAAAGGCCGAATTCATAAACGAGAGAACGACCCCGGTGCCGAGCAGCATCAGCATGGTCGCACCAAAAGCATATCCGACAACTCGCCGCCGGATGCTACTACTTCTTTGTCTTGTGTCTCTTGCCATCCGATTGCTGCTCCTGCGCTAAAACTGGAAGTACAAAAAGGGAGAGAACGACTCCGCTGCGAGTTTTAGAACCCCAAGGAGAAACAACGGAATAAGGAACAGCCGGGCGTAGGCCAGGCCGTACGAGGACAGGTACGAAAGCCTGCCCAACACCCTACCCGCATCTGCGGGTGCGGGTAACACCGAACGCCCCTTTAGATACGGCCCTATATAGACCAGCAACAAGCTCAGCGCCAGCATGACGAGGGGGAACAATCCAAACTCTACCTGTAAGACCTCACGGGGACCTATACCCTGTAAACCAAAAAGACCACCATACATTCGCAATGCACTGGTGAAGTCCGGAGCGCGAAATACCACCCATCCAAGCAAGACCAAAAACATGGTACGCGCCAAGGCAAAAACGCTGGCGACTCTCGCTTGATCGGCGCCAGCCTGCCCCGAAGCGCCAGCCGAGCTACCAGCAGCTGCGTTACCGCGAGCCGCCTTACCGCGAGCGACGCTACCAGCAGCAGCCGCCGCACGACGGTTTCCCAGATATCGCTCAAAGGCCAGAATGCCACCGTGCCAGGCGCCCCACACCACAAAGGTCCAGGCAGCCCCATGCCAAAGACCACCTAAAAGCATGACTAGCAGCACGTTGCGGTAGGTCTTGAGCGGCCCGCGTTTGTTACCACCAAGTGGAATATACAGATAGTCGCGCAACCATGTGGACAAGCTCATATGCCAGCGGCGCCAAAACTCGGTGATGCTCCGTGATATGTACGGATAGTCAAAGTTTTCCATAAACCGAAAGCCCATCATGAGTCCCAAACCTATTGCCATATCTGAGTAGCCAGAAAAATCAAAGTAAAGCTGTGAACTGTAAGCCAACGTACCAAGCCAGGCCCCCAACAGGCCGGGCTGCTCCATCCCAAAGCTGACGTCGGCAATAAGCGCTACGGTGTCTGCAATCAGCACCTTTTTACAGAACCCGATCATAAAGCGATACGAGCCCTCCGAAAACTTGCTGAAACTGTGAGTCCGCCGACGCAACTGATCTGCAAGGTCCTTGTAGCGCAAAATGGGGCCAGCAATAAGTTGTGGAAACAGGGCGATGTAGGCAGCAAGGTCAAGATAACTCTGTGCGGCCGGAGCATCACCGCGGTAGACATCAATTAGGTAACTCGTGGCTTGAAAAACGTAAAACGAAATGCCTATCGGCAGTATCACGTTCCAGGCAGTGATACCGTCGCTACCGGCCGCCGAAAGAACATAGTTCAGGCTGTCGACCGCGAAGTTGAAGTACTTGAAGTAGGCCAAACTGCCCAGATTAAGGACAACCCCAACCATAAGCGCAATCCGAGCCCGCTGCGGCCGGGATTCCGCAGAACCGGATGCGGCAATTCCTCCCAATAGGTGGGTCCAGACCGTCGTCAAGATCAACAGACCGAGGAAGTCTAACCGCCACCAGCCGTAAAAAACCCAGCTGCCTAACAGGATCCACGCCGAGCGCGCGCGAAACGGCAAAAGGTAATATCCGCCAAGAAAAACCGGCAGAAAGAGGAACAGAAAAATTGTTGTGCTGAAGACCACCGTTTGCTCCCGCTCGCCCTACTCCGCCTGAATCTCGGCCCGATCTACCCGTGCTGCAGGACGACCCTCCGCAGTCGATACAAACACCGCATAGGATTGTCCCCGTTCCAAGCCGATATCGCCAAGCTCTGTCTGCAATTCATCACCTACAAATACGGCGAGCTCAACGGCTACCGGGTTCACCGCCACCGCACCGGCCTCTCCGCTCGTGACTCCGTCAACTACAGTTGTGACGCCGTCGGCGCTTTTCAAGGCTACCGTGCCAGCTACATCCAGGTTATACACCAAGATTTGAGCCAAGTCTGCACGCCGGTGGGTCGGGTCTACATGAATAGACAAACCGCCATCCTGCAGAACGATGGTGTAGTAAGCACCCTCACGCGCAATCAGCTCTTCAAATGCATCATTGAGATACACCATATGAATCTCCGGTGTCACCGGACGGTAAGCGGTGCTCCGGCCCTTTGGAAGGTTCTGAAACTCGGTCGCGCCAACCCACAGGCTGGACACCGCGCCGCCGCTACTGTTGTCGAAAACTCGCACATACCCGGCATTTTCCGGCGCACCCGCGCCATAGAGCGAGCCGTTCTGGGCAAAGCTGGGAGTAGTAGCAAGAATCAACCCAAACAGCAACCCACATACCAAAACAGCTACCCTGCTACCGGCAACTTGCATGCCTGAAAATTGTTCCAAACGCAGGGACCTACCCCCTGACTTTCTGCACTCAGCGAAGTATACTCGCCTCACTGCAGGACTCCGCGTTTGCCCTTGGTGTTGCAACACGTTACGCTCCTTGTTTAGTAAACACACATTCCACAACGGTTTAGCCAAAGAAAGCATAGCCGAGGAAAACATATGCATACTTTTGAAACAATGCCAAGCCTGACTGCCGAACAAGCTCAATCCCACGGCATGCGACTAATTCACCTGATAATAGCCTTACTCCTGTGGCTTGCCGCAATGCCTTTATTTGCCGGAGCTGGCTCACTGGTCTCGGTTGCTCATGAAGCAACCTACAGCGCTCGGGAAATCAATTCAAGCTCCGCACGACTTTTTACCGGCGGAGGTGCGCCCAACGCAATTTTTGATGTCGATGTCTACGCGCTCCGCTACGAAAGCACCGGCCTTGATCAAGAACCTACGCCAGTCTATGCCCATCTTTTTATACCGCGCTATGCTCGCGAAACAACCCGTCCGCTCTACGTATTTGGGGCAGGCACCACCGGCCTCAGCGACGGCTGCCGCACATCGCGTGAAGCGGAGGCGGGCGTGAACTGGGGGCTCTACCGCAACCATATGCTGGCCGTTGCCGGACAGGGGGTTATTGGTGTGCTGCCGGACTACATGTACTTTGGGGTGCCCGACCGCCTACAAGCCTACTTTGTGCCGGATGCCGAAGGCCGTGTCCTACTGGATGCTGTTCGAGCGGTCCATGACTTTTTTGAGAACTCAGAAACAGCCGTCCGGCCAGCTCCGGGAGCGGTGTTTGCCGGATTCTCGCAGGGCGGGCACGCCATTTTTGCGGCTGCCGACATTGCCGCCGAGTACGCTCCGGAGTTGAAAATATCAGGCTTGATTGGCTATGGGCCCACAGCCAATATTGAACAGCTCTTCCGTGAGTTCTCGGTTGTAGCCGCACCACTCATATACAC
>CAZQIK010000134.1:0-5403 GCA_964593085.1 uncultured Spirochaeta sp. | reverse complement strand
GCCCGGCTCGGTGTCGTTCACACCGTGGTTTTTGCTGGCTTCAGCGCAGAAGCGCTGCGCGACCGCATTTTGGACTCCAATGCAGTTGCAGTGATCACTGCCGATGAGGGGCTGCGCGGGGGCAAGCTGATTCCGCTCAAACGCACCGTTGATGAAGCGGTCATGGCAACCCCAAGCGTCCGCAACGTCTTTGTCACCAAGCGCACCGGGACCAAGGTGCCGTTCTTTGCACCTCGCGATGTAGATCTTGACGAGGCAATGACCGCCCAACGGCCCTACTGCCCGGTTGAACCCATGGACTCTGAGGATATCCTCTTTTTGCTCTATACCTCAGGCAGCACCGGACGACCTAAGGGCATTGCCCACACTACTGCTGGCTACCTGCTCTATACCGCCTTGACCCACCGCTACGTCTTTGACTATCGCGATGGCGACGTGTTTGCTTGCGTTGCCGATGTCGGGTGGATAACCGGTCACAGTTATGTCGTGTACGGGCCGCTCCTTAACGGCGCAACAACCTTCATGTTTGAGTCGACCCCGGTATATCCGGATCCAGGTCGATACTGGGACATGGTGCAGCGGCACCAGATTACACAGTTCTACACCGCGCCGACGGCCTTGCGCGCGGTGGCTCGGGAGGGAGACGACTGGGTCAAGAAGTACGACCGCTCCAGCCTCAGAATTCTTGGAACCGTCGGAGAGCCCATAAACCCCAACACCTGGGAGTGGTACTACAACGTTGTTGGTGAGAAGCGCTGTGCAATTGTAGACACCTGGTGGCAGACCGAAACGGGCGGCATCATGATCACGCCTCTGCCGGGTGCAACACCCACCAAGCCGGGCTCGGCCACCTTTCCATTTTTTGGCATTGTACCGGTGCTCCTTGACGAACACGGCTCAGAAATTGAGGGAAACGATGTCGCAGGTTTGCTGGCCATTAAGCACCCCTGGCCGAGCGTTGTCAGGACGATACAGGACGACCATCCTCGATTCCTCCAGACCTACCTCAGTCCGTACAAGGGCTACTACTTCACCGGCGACGGCTGCCGCCGCGACGAGGACGGCTACTACTGGATCACCGGTCGCGTGGATGATGTCATCAACGTGAGCGGGCACCGCATGGGCACCGCCGAGGTCGAGTCGGCGCTGGTTAACCACCCTGCTTGCGCCGAGGCAGCAGTGGTCGGGTTCCCGCATGAGATTAAGGGGCAGGGTATTTTTGCGTATGTGGTGATCACCGAGGGCTGGGAGCATAGCGTCGAACTCGTTGGCGAACTCCGAGGCGAGGTGCGCCGCCGCATTGGCCCCATTGCAGCACCGGACCATATCCTCATTGCCGAGGGCCTACCCAAGACGCGCTCCGGGAAAATCATGCGCCGGATTCTCCGCAAGATTGCCGAGCGCCAACCGGAAGCGGTAGGTGATGTCTCAACGCTGGCAGATCCGAGCGTGGTAGATGCCCTCGTGCAGGCGCGCATGGCGCTTCCCGACGACTGCCTCACCCTCGCCGGCTGCTTTGATTGAGGGGTTTCGTTCGAGTTCACTTTGTCGGTGGAGGTATATTACTGGCCAGCTTGTTGCTGTCGCTTGATGATTGCTGCCATGTGACGAAGGGCGTTGTTTACAGCGTCGTGGTCGGGAAAATACTGCGCCACATCAGGGTCAATTACGACTACGTTCGAGCCTGCACGATATCGCTCGGTGTACTTACCGCGCACCCCATCAGAGAAATCGTATTCGCTCAACATGTCCTGGTCATCTTGTGCTTTCTTCATACTTTCGCCTTTCGCTCCCGGTCGCTGTTCGTGCGCTGATTATTCGAACACGATCGGTGCGATCAGTGTGAACCACTACTAATAGTTTACCTTGATTCGATAAGCCCATCAACACGAATCGGTTTTCATCGGCCGAGTGCAGAGGATCCGGAATCGTAACCGAAAATATGTCGCCAAACGCGGTACAGGCTTCATCAAATGTTACACCGTGTTTAGACTCATTCGAACGCGCTTTCTCGTGGTTCCATTCAAATGTCAACGGCATTGTCGCTCAGCCTCCAGTTCTGGCGCACCAGCTGTTGGATCATAGGGTACCAAACCTGATTTTTCAAGATACGGGTCATGAGCTTTACGAACCGGGAGCGGGCGACTCATCTGCGGACATCTTTCTCACACACGATACTCGCCAGGGACACGCTGCGGAACACTGTGGACTGCAGGTTCAAGTTGTCTCCGGGCTAAACTGATACTCCTCCGCGGTATGCTACGTATCACTTTCCAATATTCCAAAACGGCGATATATTGGCGATAAGGTGGTAAGGCAATCCATGGACCAAGTAAAAAACAACGATCTCGAAAAGCAATCTCGCGAAATCTTAGGGCATCTGTACGATGTGGCAGGTGTCGGCATGTGCGTAACAGACTCAGATCGCCGCTTTGTTGCGGTCAACCGCGAGTACTGTGAAACCTATGGCTATGCTGCGACTGAGCTGCTGGGTAATGAGTTTACTATGGTGCTTCCACGCGAGCAGCAAGAGGTCGCGGCACAGCTTCACGACGACTTTGTCTTACGAGAAAAGGGCGAGGTAAGTGGGGAATGGAGTGTTATTGGAAAAGACGGTGCGATGCGGAGCGTTCTGGTAACCGCAGGACGCTTTGAGATCGAAAATACTGTGTACAAGGTAACGACCGTATATAACATGCGTGGCCGCTCACTTCGCGCCGATTTCGAGCAGATACAAGAAAACACGCTTCGTGAGGTCAACCATCGGGTTAAAAACCATCTGAACAGCCTTCAGTCAATGCTCTATCTTGAGTTGTTCGAGTCCGAGGGTGACAGCAAGATTGTGAGCATTCTCACCAACAGCATCAACAGAATTAAGTCCATGAGTCGGCTCTACGACAGCTTGCAGAATGCGCCGTCGGTAACGAGTATTGGCCTCAAAGCGTATCTCGAGAGTCTCATTGCAGATATCGTAGCAACCGGAGGCCGTGAAGACTCAGTAGAGGTCTCCCTTGATGTAGAAGATCTCCAGCTTACCGTTGAGCAAGGTGTGTCTCTTGGTATCATCCTAAATGAGCTTGCAACAAACAGTCTCAAGCATGCAATTCCTCAGGGCGGCACTGGAGCGATATCGATATCGGTGCATAGCACTGGTACCTACATCGAAGCAAGAGTCAGCGACTCCGGCCCGGGAGTGCCTGCTGACTACCTTGATCAAACGCGTGAGAGCATTGGGATGCAAATCATTACCGCCATTGTAGGCCAACATAATGGCGAGTTTTTCCTCGAGGATCCGGAGCGTTCGCTGTTTGTTGTACACCTGCCCCGTAAAAGCAAATGATTCGTACTTTTCTTATTGATATCTCCTTATCTCTATGTTATAGTAAAGGCAGAGTTAATTACTCAGATTAACAACACAAAAGGAGTGTACGTTATGAGAAAAGCAATCTTTATTGCTGCAGCTATTACATTGATCTTTGCTGGTGGTGCCGGGCAGCTATTTGCCGGTGGGGGCCAAGAGGAAGCGGGTTCCGCGTTTGCACCTAACCAGAGCGCAGATGCGTATATCTACATTCACGGCGGGGATATATGGACAGGGGCGGGCCGGGCGCACACCCCGGGGGGCGGCTGCGGTGGGTATATAGGCATAGTGACGGCAGGTACCGACGCACAGGGTGCGGTCAGCGTTGAGTTTGACGAAGCCTTTCTGCCCCATACTCTTGCAGCTGTAGACATGGAAGCAGACGAGTGGAATGAGGACAACACCGCATGGTACATCGTTCGTGGTGGCCAGAACTACGTAGCAAAATACGTTGAGTACAACGGCACGACCTATGTCGGTACAACGGTTGGGGAATCAGTCACCTACGTTGCAGCGGACGAGGACGGTGAACCGGCCGGTGGCCAGGACCTTGAACTGTTGATCCTTCGCGGCCAGGACTCAATGGCCCAGTATGTCGACAGCATTCAGAACGGCGGGTTCGGCATCATGACCGAGTTCGGCGGCATGGTAGAGCCTGTGACGACTACAAGCTACGGACAGGTTACCAAGCGCGGTTCCGAGTACTGGAACTTTGGACTTGGCTGGCAGGGTAATATCGACGCAATGGAAGAGTTCATTGCCGAAAACGGATGGGACTACAACCTTGACAATATGTCCCGTGCGGCAGAAGAGGACGAGGATGGCAACCAATACTGGTCTGTTGCAGATGCAGTAACCGGTGCAACCCTCACGGATTTCAAAGACTACTTCATTAACGCCCAGATGGCAATTGCACAGCTTGAGCGCAACTAGTTTGAACGGCTTCAATTAGCCATACACGGCGTGCAGCATACTATGCTGCACGCCTTAAATGTTCTTCCGAAGCGTGGCCAAGGACGTGGTCGAGTGCCCCTTTCTTGAAGAGGTTGCGTATGCCTTCAGCAACGGTGGGCGGCGAGACCGGCCTCCGGTATCGGCATCCCGCGTCTCTACGAACGAGGCCATTGTGAGTAACTCAAGTACTGCGCCTGGAATTCGAACTCGGCCACTATGACGGCAAGGGGATAGCGGGTAGGAACTCATTCGATATGCTCGCCGGAACGCTCCGCAAGGAGTGGGCCACACATGAGGGAGTCAACGTGGAGAGTCATAAGGGGAAACCGACCGACTGCCTCACAAAAGTAAAGCAATGGCAGGATCAGGTGAACGGTCTCCGGGTGCGACACGGTGCGCGGGCTCTGGGGCACTGAGGAGGTGACCGGTGTTGCCGTTTTGCAATATCTTGAAATCCACGTATGTACGTGTTACTATTTTACGTGAAGCGTAATTGCGCATCGAGGAGGGCATTATGCGAAATATCACGCTTTCGTTTCCGGATGACATCATTAAGCGGGGTAAGGCGTATGCCCACCGTCGGGGTATCTCACTTAACGCGCTCGTGCGCGACGCGCTGCGACGGGAGATTGAGCAGGAGGAGCAGGATGCCACCGGTGTACTCCTCGATGTAATAGCGTCGACCGGAGGCCGGTCCGCCGGGTGGCGGTGGAGTCGGAATGAGCTCTACGACCGCTAAATCGTTTATCGACACCAACGTCCTGGTGTATGCTGGCGACGACGACACGCCAGCCAAACAGCATGTCGCCCGCACGCTCATCGCAGAGCAGAGTGGGCGGGCGGTCGTCTCGACGCAAGTGCTCCAAGAATACTACGTCGCGGCGACGCGAAAGCTTGGTGTCGCGCCCTTGCAAGCAAAAGAGGTCATCAACGCCGCGTCACTTTCGAACGGTCCTTCGGGAATGTATCCAAAGCTCCTCCGAAGTCGATAGTCGATCGGTCCCTTCCTCGATCTGCTTTTCCCGGGCTTTGTTGGTCCAGTTTACGATCATTGCGTCGGCAACCGACCCGCCCTTGCGCTTGAGAGC
>CAZQIK010000133.1:4665-5405 GCA_964593085.1 uncultured Spirochaeta sp. | reverse complement strand
CGTCGCGTACAGTTGTCTGGAGAAAATCCGCAAAGCGGTGTTCAATACTGTTTGCCGCGGCCTCACCGTAGAACCGACCAATTGTGCCAATATGGTCCATCTGCACAACAAAGAGTTTCGGGCGTGTGAGTTGGGGGCTCTCCTCACGAAAAGCGGCGCGGTTTGGCAGTCCCGATATAGGAGAGACGGTTGACAAAATATACTTACGGTTCACCAAGGAGAGGCTCAAGTAGGAGCGAATGTGGGCAAGCAGCTCCATCCGATCAAACGGTTTGGTCAAAAATCCGGTTACGCCAGCATCAAATGCCTTTATGCGGTCTTCAGTCTCGCTTAGTGCCGTGAGCATGAGAACCGGGGTGCGATTTGTGGCGTTGTGCTCTTTCAGAATGCTGGTAGCTTTAAGCCCGTCCATCACCGGCATCATCATGTCCATGAGGATGAGATCTGGATGCTCCCGCAGGGCAACATCTACGGCCTCTTGCCCATCGGCAGCTTCAACAACCCTATAGTCGTAGCCTTTAAGCGTGGCTGTTACCACAAGGCGGTTGATTTTGTTGTCATCAGCAATAAGAATTACAGGAACGGTATTCATATTTTCCTTGAGTATACTGAGAGTTTGCAAAAAAGCAAAATGCCCCACTGCGAGATCACAGTGGGGCATTATGTAAACGACCTACGCAGACTATATCTCACTTTGTCGCCGAGTTCTGTTAGGCCTCGTAGTGCTTCAAAACAAGGAC
>CAZQIK010000133.1:0-4655 GCA_964593085.1 uncultured Spirochaeta sp. | reverse complement strand
GTCCACCAAAACCAAGGGAGTTAGACATAGCTGCTCGCATTTTACCCGAGACCCCAACCTTAGGAACGTAGTCCAACTTACAGTCTGGATCCGCCTCAACTAAGTTCATCGTGGGTGGGTAAAACTGATCCCTGAGAGCACAGGCGCACACAATGGCTTCGATCCCACCGGCTGCTCCTACACAGTGACCATGCATTGACTTCGTAGAGGACATCTTCAGTTCGTACGCATGCTCACCAAAAGCCTTTTCCACCGCCTTCGACTCAGTCGGGTCATTGATCGGGGTCGATGTTCCATGAGCGTTGATGTAGTCAATTCCGTCCATCTCAAGCCCGGCCTCCGCAACCGCGTTCTTCATGGCTGCAATGATACCGCGCCCTTCGGCATTGGGGGCCGTAAGGTGGTCAGCGTCGCAGGTCATAGCGCCCGCACCAATCTCGGCATAGATTGTGGCCCCACGTGCTAACGCGCGTTCAAGGGTCTCAATAACCACGATACCGGCACCCTCACCCATAACGAAACCGTCTCGGTCCTTGTCAAAGGGCCGTGAAGCCTCGGACGGGCGGTCGTTGTATTCGGTGGAAAGCGCCTGAATAACGTTGAAGCCAGCAATGCCCATGCGCGTGATGCACGCCTCTACGCCTCCGGCAATCATTACCTCTGCCGCGCCATCCGCCACCATTCGCGCGGCGTTGCCAATTGCGTCGGTCCCCGATGCACACGCAGTTGCTAGTGAGTAGGATGGCCCGTAGGCTCCCACCGCTATAGAAACATTAGCAGGCCCAATATTGCTAATGAGTTTGGGAATAGTCATAGGCGGAACACGTCCGGGCCCTTTACCAATAAGCTGAAAGTACGACTCTTCCAGCGTTTCAAAGCCTCCAATTCCAATCCCTAAAAGCACACCAATGCGAAACGAGTCGACGGTCTCACCGACCTTTATTCCCGAATCCTTTAGTGCTTCTAAAGAGGCGGCGACCGCATACTGTGAAAAGAGGTCCATTTTGCGGGCGTCTTTCTTGTCGATGTAGTCCTTGGCGTCAAAGCCTTTTACCTCGGCAGCAATTTTGGTTTGAAAATCGGTGCTGTCAAAGCGGGTGATAGGGCCAATTCCACTCGTGCCGCTTTTCACAGCGGCCCAAAAGTCCGGCACGTTGTTGCCTAAGGGCGTTATCGCTCCCATGCCTGTTATTACTACGCGTTGTTTCATACTGTCACCTCGTGTTTCAATTGCATTACATGCCCATTCCGCCGGTGATGTGAATCACCTGTCCAGTAAGATAAGACGAGAGATCTGAAGCCAGAAAAAGACACACCTTAGCAACCTCATCTGCCTCGCCAATTCGACCCATCGGGATCTGTGTAGTAAGCGCAGTGCGCTGCTCGTCACTAAGGGCTTCGGTCATTTTTGTCTTAATAAAACCCGGTGCAACTGCGTTCACACGTACGTTCCGCCCGGCAACCTCACGCGCCAGGCTTTTCGTCAAGCCGATAAGTCCGGCCTTTGACGCAGAGTAGTTTGTCTGCCCGGCGTTACCGATAACGCCAACAATTGAGGCCACGTTAATGATTGCACCGGTACGCTTTTTAATCATGCTGCGGGAGACCTCACGCGAGATGAAGAATGCGCTATTGAGGTTAATGTTGATCACGTTCATCCAGTCCTCGGTGGACATGCGGAAGATCAGGCCGTCACGAGTTATTCCGGCGTTGTTAACCAAGATATCAATCCCGCCACTCTCCTCTAAAATCTCCTTCACGACCGCTGTGATTGTAGCCTCATCCGACACGTTGCCTTCTTTGTATACCACCTCGGAACCATGCTTTGCGGCAAGCTCTTTGTACTCGTCAAGTGAGTCTCCGGGCGCAAGGTCGATATAGTAGACCGACGCACCGTTATGCAGATACAGCAACACGATTTCGCGTCCAATTCCTCGTGACCCGCCGGTTATGAGCGCCTTCTTTCCTTGTAGCATTGTTTTCTCCTCGTTAATCACCGTTCTATGGGCTATGGCGATATGCCGCCTATTCTGCGGCCAGGGTTTTGATATCCTCAACAGTCCCGGCAGCTCGGCAGGGCAGTTCGGACTCGTGTTCCGTTTTTGTATAGTTTTTCCACAGGCCGGACAACACAGTACCCGGGCCGACCTCCGCTACACGGTGAAATCCGTCACGCACCACTGCACGCTGCTCTGGAACCCACTGCACGGTAGAAATGAGCTGTTTCACACAATTGTTGCGGGCCTCCGCACCAGTAGTTATTGTGTCGCCCGTTACATTGGAGTAGACCGGTAAGGTTGGATCGTGAAAGGTGGTGTCGGCTAAAACGTCGGCAAATCGGGTAGCGGCCTTGCTCATGAGCGGTGAATGAAAAGGTCCGGAAACCTTAAGGCGGATGCAGCGTTTGGCACCAGCTTTCTTGAGGGCGTCCTCCGCGGCTGTTAATGTCTCCGCCGTGCCGGAAATTACGGTCTGCACCGGACTATTCCAGATTCCGGGGTACACTCCCTCAGCTGGTGCCATGGACAGAACCTCTGACACCTTCTCAAAAGATAAACCCATAACCGCAGTCATACCGGCGGAACCGGCAGCGGTATCGAGCTCACGGCTAACCTCTTCCATGATCTGCCCTCGAGCCAGCACTACCGAAAAAACATCTTCCAGAGCAAGGACGCCTGACTCAACCAAGGCAGCGTACTCACCAAGGCTGAATCCGGCACAGGCAGCGGGCGAAAGACCGTGCTCGCGCATCACAATTGCTGCTGCCAAACTAGTAACAGTGATAGCGATCTGAGTGTTGTCGGTCTGCTTTAGTTCTTCCTCTGTGCCGTCAAAAACCAGGCGCGATAGATCTCGGCCAGCTGCATCGGAGGCTCGTTGGAAAAGTTCCTGTACTGTCGTGCTATGATCATAAAAGTCCCGCCCCATGCCGGGATACTGTGCTCCTTGACCTGGAAATAAAAAACAAAAGCTCACTAAAAACCTCCGGAGTTTGTTCCATGAAGAGCAAGTGTAGCATTCGCTTAAGGTATACTGTCAACCGGTCGCTGGCCGATTATCGGTCGCGGGCCGATAATGCTGTTCTGCGCTGGATGTTCGTTGGTACACCGTGTATACTGCGTCAGACCATGATACGCCGTATGCCGCGCAGCTTCACCGTTATTGCCCTCCTGCTTGCCGGGTTTCTTTTCTTGGATCCGTTGGGTTTCTTCCGCCCGCGACAAACGGTCCAGCGGGCGAGATTTGAATCTTCCAGGTTGGACGTGCTCAGTGCGGAACTTCATGCGGTTGCTCAGAAGCCGGATACCTATCTTTTGGAAATGCTTGACAGCCACACGGTTGTTTTCTTAGGTGAGTTTGGTCGCATCCAAGAACAGGTAGAGTTTGTACAAGAGTTCCTTCCGCGCATGTATGCAGATGGGCATTCCACACTCGGGCTCTCGCATGTGCGTGCCGTTGATCAGGAGCACATTAACCAGATGCTCTATGCCACCACGTTTGAGGAAGAGGCGGTGCAGAAATTGCTGTTCCGGTCTAATGTGCTCTGGGGATATCAGGAGTACCTGGAGCTGTTCCGTACCGCATGGGAGTTGAATGCGGGTCGCGAGGAGAATCAACCGCCTTTTCAGATTATTGGTCTGGGCGCCCGCACCGACTACAGTCATGTCCGCTCTGCCGCCGATATGGAGGACGCCGCCATTCTGCGCCATGTCTTTCCGGACGGACTTCCCGATGAGGTTATTGCAGACACGGTGCTGAGTTTCGTTGACGACAGCGGGCATGGTTTGCTTGTATATACCGGAATTGAGAGCAGCTTTACTCGATTTGTAGACCGGCAGTATGCCACTGCAGTATCTTTACAGAACGTAGGGCGTACTGGTCGTGCCGGAAACCTGGTTTACAAGAAACTGGGTGAGGCGGTGGCGACGGTGCTTCTGCATAGCCCGTGGCCAGATAGTGGACAACGTGGTGGGCTCAGTTATCCCCTTAACGGTTTACTTGATGCCGTATATGAACAGAATCCGGTGCCGATTGGCTGGTCTTTGGGCGATACTCGGCTCGCTGAGCTACCGGTTGAACACGGTATGTATGTAGAGGGTTCAGACGTCGTACAGTTTGGGGAACTGGCCTGTGGATATATCATCGTGGGGCCGCTCTCGAACTACCATGCGGTTGAAACTATTCCGGATTTTATTACCGCCGATAACCTGGAGTCCGCCATTGCAGAGTTTCCAGGGCCAACACCGCCCCGTGCCTCGGTAACGGGGCTTAACAACTACATCCAGAGCCTATCTGAGGATGTCGAGGCACGTCTCCGAGAGTTTCGGTGACATTGAAAGGAGAGAGAGATGGAAGCACGAATTCAAGCGCTGGCAGCACATGCCCCACAGAAAACGCTTTCGAATGAAGAGTTGACGAAGATTGTAGATACTACCGATGAGTGGATTTACTCACATACTGGGATACGCTCGCGCCATATAGCGGCGGCTGACGAATCTGCTTCGGATATTGCACTTCCGGCATGTAGACAGGTCTTGCAAGTAACCGGCATCTCGGCGGAAGAGATAGACCTCATTCTTGTGGCGACCTCAACTCCTGACTACATCAGCATGCCCTCAACCGCATGTGTTATTCAGAATCAACTTGGGGCACAT
>CAZQIK010000132.1:0-5406 GCA_964593085.1 uncultured Spirochaeta sp. | reverse complement strand
GTATCGTGCCAGTCGTTGAGGCTATGGCATGTCTCGTCCTTGAAGACCACTTTAGGCGACAGGCGGCAATGCTCTCATAGGGCATTCACATGTGCGACATCCAGACCGGAAAGCACAGGGAGACCTTATGGTCAGCGAATGGATTACCGAGTATCTGCAATGGTTGTTTCTTCTTATACTTCTTCTTAACCTTGCTCAAAGGCGACAGTATGAAACAGCTGCTCACAAACGTCTGGCAACACTGTATATTGCGGCCGGGCTCATTCTCTTTTATGCTATTGCGCACGTAATTCAGAACTTTGAAGCTTCGGATTGGTGGTTGATGCCAACCGGTGCGGCCCTGGTTTACGCCCTTACTCGCGGGGAGAGCGCATTAGGTGCGTTTCACCTACAATGTAGTCGGTGTGGTTCACGTCTTTCACTGGCAAGTATTCTGTATCAAGACTCAAACCTGTGTTCTAACTGTCGCCTTGGTCAGCCACCTGCCTCACCGGACACCGACCACGGAGAGAACCGCGGGGCAGACAGGATAGATCCCTAAATCTATCTACCTATCTGTGGAGCTGGCTATGGAGCCGGGTCGCGGCGACCAAGATGTGCAATAATGAGAGCTACCCCAAAGGCAACTAATAGTACAGGCCACCAGTTCCAGACAAACCGGTAAAAGTCGGTATCGACTATGTTCAAACTAAAACCCAAAAATACGAACGACAGCAACACTATGGTAAATGCAGGGATTAGTAGTGATGCCCGCGCCGCCAGCTCTTTCTTGGTGTGTCCGTACACAAGCAATGAGACACCTGCAACGGTCATAAAAAGTGGCCAGATGCGGGAGAGTGCAACTGCTGAGAGCGCCGTGTTCATGAGTAAATAGACCGTACCACCAAGCGCAAGAAACATACCTAAAAAGACATGCCCGTCCTTACCTTCATGAGCAAAGCCGAAGTACAGTAGTACAAGTCCTAGAACTAAGGGAAGTACAGGCCACAACGCGCGATACGCCGTGAGAAATCCCATGGTATGAAGTAACAGAACCGCTCCAGCTATTACAAAGAGGAATCCAAAGACCAGCATCTTGTCGGGAAACCGCGTTACCTTAAGCTTCGTCACTAGACTCCCCTTGTGTTTGTTTGCTCGGCCATCAATTTCCCAGAAAAGGGAAGCACCATGTGTCAATTGTCAGTGTACCAGAAGGTATTCCGACTTGCCAAGCGCGTTTGCGCTTGTTACACTCGGCGTGTTAAGTCCGCTGCCGTCTAAGGAGCAACATATGAACCACTACCTTTACACGCTCGGCAGATGCGTAGTAGTGCTGATGATTATCTTGTCGTTCTCGGGCTGCCGCAGCCGGAATGACTACTTTCTTGTCGGCAAGTCCGAACAACGTACTGAGTTATCCCGCCTTTTTGCAATGCTCGAGGCACCAGATGCGTCGTATGAATCGCGGGTCGTGCTTATTGAACAGATTACCGGCGAACTCTACAACGCTGGCTATCCGCAACGAATGCAGGTATTTCTCTCGCGTTACATAGAAGATAACCCGGACGATCCATATATTGCATACTATCTTCTGCTCTTGGCGCAGCATTACGCCTCAGAAGGCGCTAAACCGGTTGCAACCCAGTACTACGCTCGTATTGTCGCCGCCTACCCGGATCTTGTGGTACGGGAACGTTCAGTTCATTACCGAGCGCTTAGTGAACTGGTTAGCCTAACTCCTAATCCGGAAGACCGTATTGACTACTATCAAGATCTCATTAGACGGTTTCCGGATCAAGTTGATCTTGGCCAGATGTACTACTACTTAGCCCAAAGCTATCAGGAACTTGGCCGCTGGGATGAGGCTTTTAGCACCTACGAGAAATTTCTTGCCCACACAAATACGGAAATTCCGGGTAAACCCGACGCGCACCGTGAAACTCAAACCTTGGTAAATCTCTATAACTCCGAACGCAACTGGACAATGGAGAGCATTGACGATCTTGTCGCGGCAATTAAAAATGCCATTCGGATACAAAGCCCAAACCGACTGCTAAGATACCGCTCCGCCGATAGTTTTTTTGCTATGTCGTGGGAGCAAGAAGAATGGGACTTCAATAGTCAGATTTCATTTGATATAGGAGCCTTTCTGCTGCGTTCTCGAGTTCGTTTTGCCGCCGAGTTAGATGTCAGCTCCAACGTTCGCGAGGCTTACCTACGCACGTGGAACTGGTCGTACCGAATCAATACTTGGTACCTTTACTTTCGTCGCATAGATTTTCCTGCCGATCCGGAAATTCATAATAATTGGGAATGGGCTGGAATTTATTTTGGTGAAGCCCTCTAAAATACGCAGGCTGGTCAAGTTGGTTAGACACGCAGAGCAGCTCAGGTCTTATGAGCAACGGCTTTCAGCCGATACTTAAGAAGTGATGATCACACACCCTCGCATATGCGTTGCATTGAGCTTTGTGTTACTCTTACCCGCCTTTCCGCTACGGGTATCGGGCCAGTCCTCTGAGAACCAACAGATAAGGAATGAATACATAGTGGACTGGACGACCCACGAGTTAATTATTAGAACAACCCGAAGCGTCGAAAGCCAAACGGCTAATGCACCTATAGCGGTGCACCTTACCGAACGTGAAGCCGACTACAGTCTACCTCAGTTGTTGAACACTGCATTACGCAGGGTGCAGCGAGACACAGCGGATACCGTAGCTTCGGCAACCGAGGATCTCCCCTCCATTGCAGCCGAGATCACCCGTCTGGTACCACACGTTCGACGCAGTTCCTCGCGCCGAAGTCGCGATCTCTCCCAACTAACGGTAGAGTATCGTCTGCCGCTATTCCCGGCCGCGACCGAACTTTTTGGCCTGCATGAAGTAGCCTCGCCATTTCCGCGTAATTTAGAGCGTGTCCCTTCACGTGACTTTACCGGTATTGTGGTCTATGTGGCCGACTTACTGCCGGTTCACGGCACTAATCGGAGGGAACACCTGCAGGGTGCACTCTTTCCGCGTATATACGACACACAGATGACTCCGGTGCTGGATTCCAACATGATGGACCCGGACTACCTACAGCAGTGGGGCCCGCTGGCCTACAGCACCGACCCTCAGGCTGCTGGTTACGAGGATCGCATTGGTGATGATCCACTCCGCATCCTTGCTCGCGGGGTGTTTGGCATAACCCCTACCGATGTTCTCATCAGCAGTACCGACGCGGCGCGAATTCTTGGCAGGCCAGCAAACCTGGACCTACTGCGGGAAGGAAGAGTGGTTTTCGTCATTGCGTCCGAGTCGTCACGCACGCGGATTGAACCGTAACAGAGTTGACCGGCCAGCCCCGATTGTGTTCAAATGCAGTCCCATGTCAAAGTCAAAAATTGCTGGTCGACAACGACCGCTCAATCTCCTATTCAGGGTACGTCAAGTCGGAATTGTTCTCACCGGAGCAATTCTCTTAGCTGGTGCCTTTACTTCTTGTGGCGAGAGCCCTATAGGCTACGGTGTACTCATGTGGCCGGAGGATCCGGAATATCTTGACGCCGGAAGCATCCTCACGCTCATGAGTGAATCAAACATCACTAACAGTTACTGGGCCAAGTATCGACCAAAGGATGAACAGGCGGCCAGCGGCGATGCAGATTCATCGGAGGATAAAAGCCGCCTCTTAGAGGACGAGTTTAGTCGATTTCGGGTACGCAAGTTCGAGACCGAAGAAGCCGCACATGATTTTGCCCAAGAGTTTAGCCGGTTTGCAGGTACCTATGCACGCTCGCAGCGTGACGCGCTACCCATACGCAGGCTTATGGACCGGCACTCAGACAGAATTTATCGACTCCGCGAAGGAGAGGAACTGAAGGTCATAGACCGCAGTCCAGAAAAGACCGACGAGGCAGGGTTTGTTGACTATTGGTACGAGGTCATTGCCGAGGATGGAACAACTGGCTGGACATTTGGCTATTACCTAACCATTTATGAGCTAGGTGAAGAGCCAAGCCAGCAAGGTACGCTCGACGGAGAGTTGTTCTCTAACTTTCTGATGCAGACCTGGCGACCGCGGTATTTTGCCGACATGCTGCGCACTCGGCATTTTGATTTAGAACGTTTCCATCCCGCTTACGGGTTGTTTCCCCAGCCGGAGACCCGTAGCTTACGTGTTGTTACACGTGAGGGCACAACCGAACTCTCGTATAGCGAACTGCAGCCGAGCAGTGAAAGCACCTATATCGACCAATCTACCGGTCTTGAACTTGATTTCGAGGACGAGGAAACGCTAACCATTCGCTACCCGAAAGACGGAGAACGAGTGACATCCCAGTTCGTGGTTATTGAAAGTGATGTTCGCGAACGCATATCCGACGAACAAACACGCCGGCTTGCGTTATATGACGAACTCTACCAACGGGCAGGGGGCAGTATGCAAAGTCTTGCGTACGGCGATATCGATCTACAACGAGACCGGAGCTTTTTCTGGCGTGGCAATAGCCGCCTACGCCCCGAGGTCATACCAAATACTGCCGGGAATACCGGGCGGATTACTCTTGGGCGGTACCTGCATTCCTCCCTACAATCCCAGTTCGATGGTGCCCTTGCCTTTGACTTCAATGGAATTGACACCGATACTACCTTTCTATACCGAATTACGAACGCGGGGCTTCAGCTCACTCATGTTCCAGAGTCGCAGCTCGACGGAGTAACGGTTACCGCAGTACCCGAACTGCCTTTAGTTATATTTTTTGCTTTTGGCGACCGCGCTCCGCCAGAGGATGCGGACGAATTAGATGAAGCCACAGGCAACGACGAGACCAGCCGCTCAGATGACTCTGGTGAGGACAACGCCGCAGAGTGAGTCTTGTACAACTCAATAGGCTGAGTCACGGATTCGGCGACAGAACACTACTGAAAGATGCTTCGTTCTCGCTCGGCGCGGGAGACCGGGTTGCATTAGTGGGTCCTAATGGAAGCGGCAAAACCACCCTCATGCGACTCATTGCTGGACATATTGAACCCGACTCTGGCAATGTTGTGACCGCTCGCAAACTTCGTGTGGCATATTTACCTCAAACTGGAGTCGCACATGCTGGCAGGAGTCTCTACGAAGAGGCTGACTCGGCCTTCGCGGAGGGTCATGCCCTTGCGGATGAACATGCCGAGGTTACATCGCGGCTCGAGCAGCTTTCATCGGACAATGATCGTCAGCTGCAAACCGAGCTGTCCCGGCTGCATGATGTGCAAGAGCAGATAGAGTCTTCAGGTTACTACGAGCGTGAGGAACGCATTCACAAGGTGCTGCGAGGGCTGGGTTTCCTTGAAGATCAGTTTGAGTCGGACTGTTCAACCTTTTCCGGGGGTAAACAAATGCGGATTGCTTTGGCTGGCATTCTGCTCCGTGAACCGGACGTGCTTCTCTTGGATGAAC
>CAZQIK010000131.1:0-5418 GCA_964593085.1 uncultured Spirochaeta sp. | reverse complement strand
AGTTGTGTCGTAATTAATGTTACCAACGTAAAGCTTTTTTCCCATGGAAACCGTCCTGTCTCGGCGACTGTCTTGCAGCCGCAAGTAATCTATTATCCCGAGCGGTAGGATTGGAGTTCTGGGTGAGAAGCCGAAACAGGAAGTGATCTCGCAAGGCGGGCGTGATCGAAATTCTATCCGTCTACACACGCACAGATTTTCCTTTCCTGCGCGGTTGTGCGTCGACCGCGCGGGACTTTGCCATATACCGTTGAGAATGCACCGGAAAGATAGCTTCGTCAAGAGCCAAATACCAGCATTTTTCGCATAGAGTGAATTCAGTCCCGTGCGGCGCGAGCCTCTTCAGCTATTGCGGCAATACCAGCACGAACATCCTCATCCGCCATAGCAAAGTTAATGCGAATGCACTCGTCTTGGTGCCTCCACTCATGCTCAAGCCCAAAGAAGAAGTAGCGGCCGGGTACTACGATGGTATTACGGCGTTTGAGCCGTTCATACAGCTCTAAGGTGGTGATGGGGAGATCTTTGAACCAAATCCAGAGAAACAGTGAGCCCTCACTCTTGTGGATCGCGTAGGGGATATCCTCCCCAAAGCTTGCCCGGATGTACTCGACCGCCTGTGTAGATTTCTGGTGATAAAATGGACGCACAATCTCGCGGCCTGCACGAAGAAGCTCACCGGACTCAAGTAAGGGAGTAATAAGAGCTTGGCCGACACTTCCGTTTGCCAGACTGAGAATAGCGTTACAGGATGCTACCGCCTGCGCAATCTCGGGTCGAGCCACGATGATACCGGTTCGGGTTGACGGCAGTCCAATTTTCGAAAGACTCATTGCTAAAACGATATTTTCGTTCCAGTGCGACCTAACATCTTCAAAAATCATGCCCGGAAAGGGGTTGCCGTACGCATTGTCTATGATCAAAGGCACGCCCGCCTCGCGCGCAGTGGCGTCCAACTGCTCAATCTCGCTGTCGGTAAGGACGTTCCCGGTCGGGTTGGTTGGACGCGAGACGCAGATGGCCGAGATGTCCTCGGTGATGTTCAGTGTGGAGAAATCGACATGATACTTGAAGGTGTGTTCATCTATGATTTCGATGTTTGGGCGCATGCCGAGAAAGTCTTCGGGATGCGTGCTCTGGTCGGCGTAGCCGATGTACTCGGGAATGACCGGAAACAGAATGCGCCGCCGGTGACCGTCCGAACTCAGTCCTCCCAGCATGTTGAAGAGGATATAAAATGATACCTGGCTTCCGTTGGTAACAGCTATGTTCTCAGGCCCTATGTCCCAGCCGTATTCGCGCCGCAGCAAGCCCGCCAGCGCCGCAATGAAGGCCGAGTTCCCCTGAGGCGGGTCGTAGTTTGCAAGCATTCGTTCGTAGCGGTCGCCATCGGAAAGAATTTCTTCCATCCGCCGCCGCCACAAGGCGTTCATCTGAGGTAAATGAGCCGGATTGCCGCCCCCGAGCATGAATTTTTTCTCGCTGCCGCTCATCGCTCGGCCAAGATCATCCATAAGGGCCAGAATGCCGGTGTGGGCGGTAAATTTTTCGCCAAATGCAGAAAGCTTCATAGGCTGCGAGAATACACCAAGGCCTAATGATGGTGAAGGGGGGTGCTGTAACCAAGACCGCGGGCGTCCGCGGCTGGCTTAACATCCGTGCCCAGCGGGCCTTGCCGGAACGGCATTCGGGCTATACAGTGGCGACATCATGCAGAAGAACAAAAGCGTACTACATCGTGACAAATCGCGCCTTAAAGGTGTGCTGCTGGTGCTGCTATCCTCACTGTTCTTTGCACTCGGCACCGCCTCGGTGAAACTTGCTACCGCCGACACGCTGGTTTCCGGTCGTACAATTGCGTTTGCTCGTTTTTCCTTAGGGATGTTAGTTGTTGGGGCGTATGTGTGGGCGAGACGGATTCCTTTGCGGCCGGTCTCGCCGCGGTTTGTGGCGGCGCGCGCAATATTTAACGCTACTGCCGTGGTATTTTTGTTTTCGGGCTTGCAGTTTACCACCGTCACCAACGCGAACATGCTTAACATGACCTACCCGGTTTTCGTTTTTGTACTTGCCCCCTTTGTCAATAAGGAGCGCGCACCGCGAATCTTTTTGTGGTACTTAGGTGCCACTATGGTCGGCATTCTGCTGGTGGTTGGAGGCGGCGGAAGCGGGTTTGCTACCGTGAATGTTGGTGACCTATTTGCTTTTGGGTCGGCAATTACCGCCGGATTTGCAATAACCAGCCTGCGCGAGGCCCGCAAACATGACTCGACCTTGCTCATTCTCTTCTACCTGTCGCTGATTGGAACTATTTTTACTGGAATCGTCATGATACCCGGATTTGTGATGCCCCGAGGGTGGGCTGCAGTGTTCACCGTGGCGGCGGCTGTGCTCTCGCTAGGCGGCCAGTTCTGCTTAACTGTCGGCTTTCGTTGGGTAACTGCGGCTGGGGGTGCCATTCTTTCGGCAAGCCGCATTCTCATAGCGGCCTTGGTTGGCGCTGTGTGGTTTGCCGACCCGCTCACGCCGATGATTATAGGCGGTGGGTTGCTTATTGTGATTTCGCTTATCGGCGTGAGCCGCGCTGGCGAACAGCAGTCGGCTGCACCGCCGGTTGGGCCGGTTCCGCCAGCTTCTTAAGCTTGCGGCTCTCGTACTGTTTACGGGTCCTGGGGCTCGGGTTCGGAACCAACCGCTTTGTGCTGCTTTGGCTCAGGGCGCGCAACCTCCAAAAAACGTGGAAAGAAGCTCGTCATATGCGGGTGTGGCGGCGCCTGTCGCGGAACAAAGCCCGGCTGTAGGCCTTGTTCAAGCCAAGGTTCCAACAGGGCTGGGTCTCGGCTCAGCACATGAATAGGCACCGATAGGTGTGCGTCTCTCTCGCGAATTGGCCGTTGTGGTTGATGGTCCCCGGTGATGAGAATGAGGGAGTTGTCGTCTTCAGGGAAAAATTGCGTTATGTACCCCCGAAGAACCGTCATAACGTAATCAAGTGCAGCAATGTAGCCTTCATCTAACTCGTTGCCACGGCCCCAGGTGTTGTCGAAGGTCCGAACCTCAAGCTCCCGGTAAATTGTCCCGTCTCCTAGCTCCTCCCAGTTTTCTAAGTAAGGAGGAATTCTATTGAAAGGAGTATGGCTGCTTACCAGTTGATAGTTTACGTACAGCGGCCTGCCGTTGGCCGGCCCGCCCGTAGCTTGGGTTTCCTGCAGGCGTTGGTGGGCACTCCAAAAAGCAAACTGATCCGTGACCGGGACATAGGAGAATCCGGGGCCTCTGTACGTAAAGTCACCGTCATATGGGATCATGGTGTCGCTGTAACCGTAGAAATCTGCCTCGTTGTTCCAGCGGCCGTGCACTGTTCCCGGACGTACCATGAGGGTATGGTATCCGCCGTCCTGAAGCACGCTTGGGAGACTCGGGAGATCCTCTTGTTCAATAAGTCTGAGAAATGCCGGTTGCGTGTTAATGAGCTGACCGGTCATGAGAGTTGCCTCGGCCAGCCAGGAAAAACCGCCTGCCACCGGTGAGAGCAAGTAACCGGAGACCGCTTGGTAGCCAGCTTCGGAAAGGGAGTGCTCGAGTTCCTGGTGTATGGGGCGGTACATCTCGTTGAGCTCAGGCCGGCTGAAAACCGCATACCCGTAGCTTTCAATGACAATATGGTGAATATCACGGTCAAACAGGCCAGGGAAAACGTAACTTACAGGCGGATCATCAACCGTGGAAACTCCGGGCAACTCTGCGGCAGCTGCCTGACCTACATCGTCGCCTTCGGGCGGAAGTTCGTAGACGGAGCGGAACGTGCGGTCGCCAGCACCGACGGCACGTGCGGCTAAGATTGCAAGTGGAGGAGAACCCGCGCCAAAGACCATGGCCCCCAAGGCCAGCACCACTACTCCCGCGCCTGCGAAAAATGCACGGTGGGGAACCCCGCGTAGTCTCACGGTTGAAAGACCGCAGGCCCGCAGCAGTTGGGCGGTCAAGCCTGTCCAGAACCAAGACACCGCGACTGCGGAGGCTCCAATCAGAATGATGGTGACCGGTGTGAGTGCCTCCACAAGCGGGCCAATTTCGCCGAATAGCAAAAGCAGCCCGCCCCGCACCATAGGAATGTCGGCGGCCGGGACAAAGCCTCGTCCATAGATGTAGAGAAAAAAGGCTTCGGCCCCGGAGTACACCGCCCCAAAGCTCAACCACAGAACGGCCGCCACAAAGCTTAGTAGCGCGATCCGTGAACCGGAAAACCGCCGCAGCACATGTCGTCCGGGGCCGCCTGTCCCAACATCGCGCGAACCTGTTCCAACATCGCCCGAAGATACAACAACCACAACTACCAAGAGCGCATAGATGAGCGTCTCAACTCGTGGTATCAGCATAAGGAACGCGTTGTCGGCGGGAAACCAGACATGCACCGAAAAGCCAGCGTTTACACTAAGCAGTGCAAGCAGCGCACCAACTACCGCGAAAAGCCAGCCTATGCGCGATAGTGGTAAACTCATTGTACCGCCTGTTCGTAGGGTTTTACGACAAGCCCCATACTGGAGGCCTCTATATCTTCCGCCGTTGCCGGTTGTACCACAAAGGACTCGACGTCATGCTGTTCGCTGTCGTAGATCACAAAGCTTGCAGGCACATCCTGCCCCGAGCCCGGATCAAAGCCCATTATTGGCCCCGGATTTACCACCAGACAGCTTCCTCTTCGCTCCACCCGATAGAGGTGGTTGTGTCCATAACAAAGGAGATCTGTGGTTTCGGTTTGTAACTCGGCCGCCACGTTGGGAAAATGGCTTGCGCTGATGCGCCTATCTCCAAGTTCACCACGAAAGAACTCCCCATGTAGAGTGATGTTTGCGAATGCGGAAGCATTTTGGGTAATGCGAAAGAGGTCTCCATCGTTATTCCCAAACACAATATGGATCGGCCGCTCCGGGTAGCCCTTTGCCAGCATAGGAACAATAAAGGGTGAGTTGAGGTCGCCAAGACATAGGAGTGCATCGGTGCTGTCAAGCGCTCTCAGTGTGGCTTGAAGGTTCCAAACGTTGTCATGAATGTCTGAGAGAATTGCAATCTTCATGGTGCACTCCTTTCCTTCAGTTCCTTCAGTTCCCTCGGGTCTAACGCCAAGCCCGACCGTGCAGACGGTTTACAAACGCACCATGTGCGTACCGGCAGTCCCAGCTACCGCATTTTCCAGGTTGGCAGGGTCGGTGATGATTCCCCGTCCGCCACCAGCCTCCAGGTAGTCTACCATTGCTTCAATTTTTGGGAGCATGCTGCCTGGGGCAAACTGCCCCTCTGCTTGGAGTTCGCGCGCCCGAGTTGTCGTGAGTTCGCGCAGCTCTTCCTGGTCCGCTTTGCCAAAGTTAATGCATACACGCGGTACAGCGGTGGAGATAATGAATACCTCGGCCTTGA
>CAZQIK010000130.1:0-5434 GCA_964593085.1 uncultured Spirochaeta sp. | reverse complement strand
AGGTTACCTGTTTTATCACCGATATGAAAATGTTTGGAGATATGAACGCAGTCTACGCAGAGTTTTTTAGCAATAATCCACCGGCGCGGTCGTGCATAGGCGTTGCCTCGCTACCCAAGGGCGCCTTGGTTGAGTTTGAAGCACTATCGTCAAGCGAGTAAGGCTAACCGCACGTAACACTTAAGACTCACGAATATCAAGTACCTCGATGATACTTGTTTCTACCGCCTTAACGAAGGCGTCTTTTGAAAGTCCGGATACCTTTATGATGCATACTGCGTTGTTGAACGCGTTGCCCGGGAATGTGCCAAACGAGATAATATCGCCACCTGCATCTGCAATTACCTGACTGAGTTCCGCAATCTCTCCCGGCTTCTCCGGGATACGCAGGGTAGCTCGAACGCCCTTGGTCCGAACGCCGAACAGATCCACAAACAGGCGGAACACGTCCGACTCGGTAATAATGCCGCACAGACCGTCGTTCTCGTCTATAACCGGGAGTCCACCAACATCGTGGTCGCGCATCATGCGTGCTGCATCCTCAACAAGGTCTGTAGCATGTATAGTTTGTGGAGCTTTACTCATGACCGACTTGACCTTGAGCTTAGATAGTAAATTGGTCATTTCATATACATTCAGTGATGAAGCTGGTGAAGGCGAGGCGTACAGAAGATCTTTCTCCGATACAATACCAACCAACTTACCGTGGTCAAGCACCGGGAGACGCGAAACTTTTTCGCGACGCATAGTATCCTGTGCATCGGTAACCGGAGTGTCAGGCTGAACCGTGAACGGATTGGCCGTCATAATTTGTGAGACGATCATTCTGCTAGCTCCTTAGTAGATAGTGAGACTTTCCTTGGCTATGAATTATACAACGAGATGCATACCCCAGAATTATACACCGAGGTACGCGTTTTTGACTTCCTCGTTTTTCATAAGATTTTCTCCGGTATCGCTCAGGGTAACCGCTCCGTTCTCCATAACATAGCCTCGGTGGGCAATCTTTAGTGCGAGATAGGCATTCTGCTCCACCAGAAATATTGTCGTTCTATTCTCTTGGTTAATCTGGGTGATGATATCGAAAATCTGCTGCACTATCAGGGGAGCCAGGCCCAAAGAGGGCTCATCAAGCAGGAGTAGTCGCGGCCTGCTCATAATAGCGCGAGAGATGGCCAGCATTTGCTGCTCTCCCCCCGAGAGTGTACCGCCAGCCTGATGCCGGCGCTGTGCAAGAATTGGGAAGAGCTCAAAAACCATATCAAGATCTTTATGAATGGCTGCCTTATCTTTGCGCAGGAATGCCCCAAGGTCCAAGTTTTCACGGACAGTGAGATTTGGGAAGATGCGTCGACCCTCAGGCACCTGTGATATTCCAAGACCGACAATTTGATCCGGCTCGAGCGAACTTATCTCCTTTTCTTCAAAATAGATTTTCCCGGTGCGAGCCGGTACGATCCCGGAGATCGACATGAGGGTTGTACTCTTACCGGCACCATTGGCACCAATGAGTGTAATTATCTCACCCTCAGATACCTCGATGCACACGTTCTTGAGAGCTTGAATCTTGCCGTAAAAGGTGTTGATGTTGTCGAGCTTAAGCACTGACGTCCTCTCCTAAGTAGGCCCTGATTACAACCGGGTCTTTCTTAACGTCCTCAGGCTTACCGGATGCAATGAGCTTTCCGTAGTCCATGACATAAATGCGCTCCGAGAGGTTCATAACCAGGCTCATGTCGTGTTCTATAAGAAAGATCGAGAGGTTCTCTTCGTCGCGTAGCCGGCGAATGAGTTCAACCAACTGTCGGGTTTCATGCGGATTCATTCCTGCTGCCGGTTCGTCAAGTAACAGCAGAAAAGGTTCAGTGGCAAGTGCCCGCGCTATCTCGAGTCGACGTTGTGCACCGTAGGGCAGGTTCATTGCGGCTTCATTGGCCCAGTTCTCGAGACCAATTTTATGAAGAATGACCAGGCTATCCTTCACAACCTGCTCCTCTTCGGCTCGAGTGCGCGGGTTGCGGAATATGGCCCCGAGTATCCCCGAGGTGAGTCGACAGTCGCGGCCTAACATAACGTTTTCAAGTACCGTCATTTCCGGGAAAAGGCGGATGTTTTGGAAGGTTCTTGCTAAACCATGCTTTGTAATGAGGTGCGGCTTTAATCCTTTAATACTTTGGATCTCCGCTTCTGGACGGCCCGCCCCAATTTCACCACCGGTAGGCTTATACATTCCGGTCACACAATTAAAAAAAGTGGTTTTGCCTGCTCCGTTCGGGCCAATGAGAGCCACGATCTCGCCATGTTTAATATGCAGGTCAACATGGTCGACAGCCCGCAGCCCGCCGAAATCCATGGTGAGCTTTTGCACGTCAAGTACCATTTCCATCTACTCCTCAACCTCGCCGTCGGCTTCAAGTTCGGCTTGAATTACGGACTGCCGTTCGGCCTCGGTGATTGTGTAGGCCTTGCGCCGTTTCTTAATGAACCCACTTGGGCGGAAAACCATCATGGTTACAAGTAGAGCACCAAAGATCAGCATGCGGTACTGGGCAAAAGGCCGCAGGTACTCTGGTAGTAGCATGAGAACCAGCGCTCCAACAAAGACACCGGGAATACTGCCCATACCACCTAGGACAACGGTGGAGAGAATAATAACCGACTCCCAAACCGTAAAACTTGCTGGATTAATGAAGGTAGTTCGTGCCGCAAAAATGACCCCTACCAGTCCACCCCATATCGCACCTATTCCTAACGCGGTTAGCTTGGCCTTGGCGATGCTAACCCCCATTGCCTGGCAGGCTATATAGTCTTCTTTCATGGCAACCCACTGGCGACCAATGCGAGAGTTTTCAAGGCGATGCACCACGAAGATCGTAAGTATTACCACCGCCAGCATGATAAAATACACGAACACCGTTGTTTGCTGTAAGCGCATGTTTATTCCAAACAGCTGTGGGCGAGGGATGTTGGGAATGCCTGCCGCTCCGCCCGTGACGGCTTGCCAGTTTTGAAGCACGAGGCGGGTGATCTCGGCAAATGCAAGGGTCACAATCGCAAGATAGTCGCCGCGCAGTCGCAGCGTGGGAAGTCCAATGAGCAAACTAAATAGGCCTGCAAGCCCCGCACCAATGGGGAGGGCCAGCCAGAAGTTAATGCCAAAATACATATTGAGTAGCGCATAACTATAGGCTCCAATAGCATAAAAGGCGGCATATCCAATGTGAAGCATACCGCCAAGGCCAATGATTATGTTTAGGCCGAGTCCTAGCACCACATAGGTCAGGGCGGTAATCATAATGTTGGTATGGTACATTGAGTTAAGGAAAGGGTAGGCTACCGCGGCTGCAAGTAGGCCACCGACAAGTCTCGTTCGGACCTTTGGTGTGTCGAGGACGGCCCCTATCTTTTTGGTACCTGCACCGACCCGTTCGCCGATCCGCGAGAGAATACCGACGGCCTGTGCTTCTCCGGCCTTGCGCTGCATTGCGTAACGCCAGACTACGGAGATGAAGAAGGAGCCGATACCGATGATGGCCAGGTTAGTCCAACGCCAGCGTACTGTGCCGGTAATGGTGTTGACCCGAATAACCATGATAGGGAAGGTCAACAACATAAACCATAACGAGACTAGCAGCGAACGACGTAGTTCGTGTAATCGTTGTGTCATCGTGGAGAGCTCCTAAACCTTCTCAATCTGGCCCTTGCCAAGTATTCCGGCAGGCTTGACTATGAGAATAACTGCAAGAATGATGAAGGCAAACACGTCCTCGTAGTTACTTGAAATGTAGCCTGCCCCAAAACTTTCGGTGAGGCCTAAGACGAAACTTCCAAGGACTGCGCCGGGAATGCTTCCAATACCACCCAGCACTGCGGCAACAAAAGCCTTTATGCCAGCCAAAAAACCAATGTAGAAATTGATTTGACCTGTATAAGAACTGATGAGGATGCCCCCAAGAGCGGCTGTGGCCGAACCAATGATAAAGGTGAGAGATATCACCTTGTTCACATTAACCCCTAACAGCTTCGCCATAATTTTGTCCTGGCTGGCTGCGCGCATTGACTTGCCAATTTTGGTGAACTTGATAAGCAGTGTAAGCAGTACCATAACGACTGCGGTTGATGAGAAGATCATGAACTGCGCGGAACTCATAGAGATTGGGAGAGCCGACAGCCACGGAAAATCTGGAATGAACTGCGGAAAAGGAAGAAAGTCCGAGGTCTGTGCTATGCGAACGTAGTTCTGGAGAAACATCGACATACCAATAGCACTAATGAGCGCCGAAAGACGCTGTGAGTTGCGAATGGGTTTGTAGGCGACCTTCTCCATGGTGTAGCCGTACATTGACGAATACACAATGGCAATAATGCCGGCAAGAAAAAGTATCGCGATCGTGTTGAACCCAAAGATGGTCAGCACGCTTGCCAGGATTAGTGCAGTAAAGGCTCCGATCATGTAGATCTCGCCGTGGGCAAAGTTAATTAACTCAATGATGCCGTAGACCATAGTGTAGCCTAAAGCTATGAGTGCATAAATGCTGCCCCGCGTCAGCCCGCTCAGCACGACTTCAGTAAAGTAGTTCACGGTAGATCCTCTATGCTATGAAACAACGCCTTGCTTGAGGCATGCATGGAATGGCGAATGGGGATATGGGGGCGCCGAGGAGGCACCCCCACACATCCGTTAAATGCAATGAAAACGCCGACTTAGTTGCCGAGCTCGACATACTCTCCGTTCTGTACCTGATACATAGAGAAACCTACCCCGGTTGCATCACCACGTTCGTCAAAGCTAATTGGACCGAGTGGAGTCTCGACTGTGTTGTTTCGCAGTGCAGCAGTGACATCCGCATAGTCGGTGGATTCTGCAACGTCGATGGCGTTGAGGAGTGCCTGCGTTGCCGCGTAGGCATTCAAGAAAAAGGCACCAGGTTCCTCACCGTAACGTTCGCGATGAAGCTCAGCAGCTTCAATAGCAATCTCGCTGGTGCTGGTGTCCATTGGGCTGGTAGCGTAGACGCCCTCGGCAGCTTCACCGGCAACACGAATAAAGGTATCGTCCTTTACACCGTCACCCGATACGAGCAGCGTTTCCATGTCACGGTCGCGCATCTGGCCGACTAAGCGTGAGGCTTCCGGATGATACCCACCGTAGATGATGACTTCAGCGCCTGACTGGGCTACGCGGTTAATGACCGCTGAGTAGTCGACTGCACCCGGGGTTACACCGTCAAACATGACGACCTCAACACCAGATTCTTCCTCAATGAAGTCACGAGCGAACTCGGCAAGACCACGACCGTAGTCACCTTGGTCATGCAGTACTGCAACCTGGCTTAGACCAAGCTCGTCGATCACGAAGTCTACCTGCAGTCGTGCCTGAGCGTCATCCGAGGCAATTGTGCGGAAAAAGTTTGGGTGCTGCCCGTCTTGGGTT
>CAZQIK010000129.1:1197-5436 GCA_964593085.1 uncultured Spirochaeta sp. | reverse complement strand
CTGCGCAAATAGGTGCGGGCAAAAAGCAGCCCACCAACAAAGGTGAGCGCATAGACCAAAGGATGGTTGATAATGGTATGTGCCCAGGAGAAAACTACGGCGCCACACAGAACAAGCACACGCTGGTCGGAGAACAACTGTCGATATCGCTCTAAAAAAAACAGACGAAACACCAGCGCTTGAGGGATAACCGAAAACACACTGTAAATGAAGAGAAAGGTGAGCCAGATCCGCGGAGCTCGGAGAGGCGGACCAAAGAGCAGCTCAGGGCGCATTGCGGCAACGGCAACGGTTGAAACCAGGGCGAACACTCCGAAAAGGCTGAAAATTGCTCTCCAATCCGGCTTGTGGGTGTCTCTGTGAAACAGACCAAGGCGGATACATTGCACGAGCACGTAGAGAAAGGGAATGAGTATTGCCGCAGTTCTATATGTTCGGCTAAGGTCCAGCAAAAACACTGCGGGAACTAAACCGTAGAGTGCAATCAGCTCAAGAACAAGCCCGCTTGATTTTTTCATGCTAAGCATACCATTGCCATCCTTCTATGAGTACATTATCAGTCTAGAGCTACCTTAACAAATGGAGGCAAATGATGGCTCGCATTCGTTCACATATTTTTCTTTTTTCATTATGTATGATCCTTCTCTTTGCTACTGCATGCAGGACTTCGACGGATAAAACCACGGTTATGATCTCGCCAAGCCCAGAGCTAACACCGGTTGATGTTGTCCAGCTTCAGTTGTCGGCGCTCAAAGAGCATGGGCCAAGCAATGAACGGATTTCTCAAGTCTTTGAATTTGCTTCTCCGGCAAACAAGTCCGCTACCGGACCCCTTGAGAAATTTGCCACGTTATTTGACGGGGCTTTGTATTCGGGCATGATTAATCACCAAAGGGCGGAGATTCTTCCGGCCTACGTAGAAAATAATCTCGCGGTTGTCCCGGTGGCGTTGATTGCGGACGATGGCACCGAGTGGAAATATCTATTTGTTCTCTCGAGACAGCAAGAAGAACCATATGAGGACATGTGGATGACCGATGCTGTACAACTTGAGTCGCAGCCCCCACAGCAGCTGCCGCCCTCTGCGCCCCAGCGTGTTATCTGACCAGGCTCGTGTCGCCTCTTAAGCGCTTACACTACCGGGCGTAAGCGTGTAGCCTACTGCGCACGCGAGTTGAAAAACGCGTCCAACTCGTCGGCCGTTCCTAATGGAACCCAGTGCTGCGGCTGAGAGAACTCGGCTACCCCGGCAGTCTTTTCCGCGTTACGGATATCGGCCTCGAGCGTTCGGGCGATATCGAGCCATGTGCTTTCCGTCGATGCGTCGGCGAATTTGCGCGCAAGAAGGTCTTCCCACACAACCCGCCCGTCGCTCGTAAAGCTTGTGCTGTCGGAATCTGCCGAGGTCATGATAACCCGTCGACTGTTGAAGAGTCCCGCGGTTCCGGGGGCTGCGGTCAGTAGTCCTCCGGAGTAGTCTGCCGAGACCAGCACAACGGCCGGTGAGTTTCCAAGCGCTTTGTCGAGTAGGCTTCGCAGTTGCAGATGTGTGAGACGCATATCCTCACCACTGTCAGTTGTTATGAGCAAGCCGCCGGACGCCAAACCTTGAGCTTTAATAAATACGATCACGACCTCGTTCTCGGCGCCGGTGAAGGTGTCATACAGGGCCCGTAGTTGATCTTCATTTTGAAGTACCTGTGCCGGTTGGCCGCCTTGCGGCACTTCAATTGCGTCTCGCAGTTGGGTGCTTCCGGCGTAGCGTTCAACCGTTTCCACCTCTGCGGCAAGCGCAAGCCGGTGCAGGTGCTCGGCAACCGCCGAGGGTGCCTCTGCCTGTGGAGCAGCCACCGTGGTCTCGGCAGCTGGCGAGGTCGAATTAGCCACCGCGGTCTCGCCTTCAAGCTCCAGGATGAGAACGCGCCACACTGCATCTGGAGCTATCACGCTGGCTCGTTCGCTGGGCGTTTGCTCCGGCGCCGTTGCACAGCCGATCAAGATGCTTAATCCTATGGCAAAGAGTGGTAGAACTGCCAACTTAATCTCTGACTTTTGCATAGTCACCCTCCTACCCAAGAACATACTCATTAGGGAGTTGTGATAGCCACTTGGGGACCGAAATTGTGAGAAAGCTCGAGCTTCAGAGTGGAAGGCTCCCTGGTGTCTGAGTATCGTTACTGGATGAAGTTCAAGGACTATTACACCACCGAGTGTGCGATTGCATTGCCGCGAAGGCTTGGCTCATCATTCACGACTGGGAACAGGCTCACCCAGTCCCGAAACCAGGTGGATTATAAAGCACGACACCCGCAGTCTGCGCACGTGAGAACACCACCCGCGCTGCATTTTGTAAGGCAAACTTTCATCCAGGACAAGCAGCGTGCACATTTTCCAGTAGTAGGGGGTAGGAGGCATGCTTATGCACAATCCCCTGTCAGACCGGCTGTCACAGTCCAATTTGGCTGAGTCCCACACGTCCGCAACGGAGCGGTACTATCCACTCACCTCGGACGTCGTTTTCAAAGGCGTTTTTGGCGCTGCCGGTAGCGAACCCATACTTGCCGCGCTCATTAACGCGGTGCGTACCGACTATGGATTCCCACCAGTTGTGGATGTCGAGATTGAGAACCCATTTAACCTACAACACTTCGCTGCGGACAAGCTTTCCATTGTTGATGCCCGCGTGCGCGACACCAGTAATGCACTGTTCAACGTGGAGGTTCAAAGCTACAAGCACAAAGGGCTCGAGTCGCGCATTCTCTACTACTGGGCACGCAGTTACACCGAAGGGCTTGGAAAAGGTGAGGACTGGTACACGCTCAAACCGGTATTCGGCATTGCATTCATGGACTTTGAGTACTTTGATGGCTTGGAAGGCCCACACACCAGCTTTGAACTACGAGAGCGGCGGAAGCAGAATGTGGTGCTCAGCGAGCACCTTGCCATTCACTTGCTTGAGCTACCGAAATTCCCTGGGTTTACAGATAAAAAACAGCCGTCGACGCCGCTCGAGCGGTGGGTGTATACTTTACAGAGAGTGGGAACGGGAGATGAGCTGATGAAAAAAATCACCGAGAACGACGAAATGATTTCGGAGACCGAGCGTCGCTACCAAGAGTTTGTTTCGGACCCAGCCGCCCGCCGTGCAGCGCTCGAGCGTGACATCTGGATCCGTGACCGCGGACAGATGATCCGTGACGCTAGGGAAGAGGGTGAACAAAGGAAGGCGCGGCACATTGCTGAGCGGCTGATCGAGAGCGGTTTGGACGATAGCTTGATTCAGAAAACCACAGGTCTGTCGGTTGAGATGCTGAATACACTACGCAACAAACCGGTATAGCTACTTCGCGCAATAAGCTCGAGCGTCAGAGTGGAACAGAACCTGGTGTCCGAGTATAGTTACCGGATGAAGTTCAAGGACTACTACACCACGGAGTGTGCGGAGCTCATTGCCGAGAAGCTGCTCACGGCAGCCCCCACCTTTGACGCTGCAGCCTTTGTGACCGCAATTGAACACGGCCTCACCGAAGGGTACGGCCCGGAAGGGCCCGCCTTTGGCGCCCGCCAAGATATCTTTGCCGCAGCTCTTGAAGCCCATCTGCCGCAGGACTACGAGCGGGCGCTACAGGTGCTTGAGCAGATCCTTGGCCCACCGTTGGAGCAGGCCGAAGGGATGTTCACGCATGGCTGGTGGCTCTGGCCCATTGGCCGCTATGTGGAGCGGAATGCACTGAGCGATCCTGAGGCCTCGCTGCGCTTCACCCGGGAGTTGACGCGGCGATTCACCGGTGAGTTTGCCGTGCGCCCCTTGCTGGCCGAACGCCCGAAGGAGACCTTGGCCGTGGTGCGCGGCTGGGCCGTTGACCCGGACGTTCATGTCCGGCGCCTTGCAAGCGAGGGATTGCGAATTAGCCTGCCGTGGGCTCGCAAACTCACCGTTGCGCTTGAGTATTTTGCCGAATACCGCGAGATCCTGGACATCCTAAAAAGCGCCCCGGAGAAGTTTGTTCAGAAAAGCGTGGGCAACAACCTCAACGACCTCATGAAAGCCGACCCCGACAAGGCTTGGCGCATCATTCACGACTGGGAACAGGGCTCACCGAGCCCCGAAACCAGGTGGATCATAAAGCACGGCACCCGCAGTCTGCGGAAGTGAGAGCCGCAGTTGCGCTGCATTCCGTAACGCAAACTTTCATCCAGGACAAGCAGCGTGCACATTTTCCAGTAGTAGGGGGTAGG
>CAZQIK010000129.1:0-1097 GCA_964593085.1 uncultured Spirochaeta sp. | reverse complement strand
ACGCTAGGGAAGAGGGTGAACAAAGGAAGGCGCGGCACATTGCTGAGCGGCTGATTGCGCAAGGCCATGATGATGAAACCATTACAGATGCAACCGGTCTATCGGCGGCGGAACTCAATGCCCTGAGAAATCAAGCCCCTACATAGAGACCAATGATAGTGGTAGATAGCTCCGCACTCATGATACTTCCTATTCAGGTCGTCATGGTTTCAAACTACCTATTGATTTCCCGCATAGGAATTATGGATACGCTCCCGGCCGTCATTCTGCCTCAGGTCGCTCTGGGCCTGGGCATCTTCTTCATGTATCAGCACATTAAGGTGTTTCCTCAGGCAATTATTGACTGTGCCCGTATCGACGGCGCAAATGAGTTAACGGTACTGTTCCGCATTGTCCTGCCGGTGATCAAACCGATGGTTGCGGCAATTGCCGTGATTGTTTTCATAAACAGCTGGAACCAGTACGTGTGGCCCACACTGGTGCTGCGCCGCCCCGAGCAAATGACGCTCCCAATCTGGCTACGACAGTTCATGCACGCGGAAGCTGGCACGAACTTCGGCCTGCTCATGGCTGCCTCGTTCCTGGGCGTTGCCCCCGCCTTAGCCCTCTACGCCGTCGCCCGCCAAACCATCATGGACGCCTTCCTTGAATCCGGCTTGAAGGGGTAGCTTATAGATCGATCCGAATCTATTGGAACGACTCCTCGATTTCTCGTTGTCTGCGCGCGGCTTCGGCTTCTTCAGCCTCGCGGGCGTCAATCTCTGCCTGATTTTCCTCGGCCAGAGCGACCAACTGCTCGATGGTAGCCAGCTCCATGAACGACGCTATCTGTCGGGTTGTCTCCAAATCAGTAAAGAAGCGGATTCGCGCGATCGCCCCCACGCCGGGTGCCTCATAGTAATGTGTAACTTCTTCCATATTTCATTCTAACCGGTACTCGCCATCGGCAATGATAACGAAAGTCAATTCCACTTGAGCGAGGCTCTTGTGCCAATCGGTTCTATTTGACCATGAGTAATAGACCGGCAACGTAACGAATGCTATCCGTCGTGTGAGAGTTGCATCCATGTCATGGGCTTGATGATACCATTCTTCGA
>CAZQIK010000128.1:0-5440 GCA_964593085.1 uncultured Spirochaeta sp. | reverse complement strand
CATTTTTGCTTACCTTCCAAGTAGAAAATTACTTAAGGCCACAGGCTACCCTAAGCGGCAGAAAAAGGCAACAACACTACTTAGTGCTTGACCACCGCCCCTCGTCACTATACGATCAATTATTAACCATTGGCACCGCTTGGAGGATTACTATGCAAATTGCAATGCGCCGCTGGAATGAAATCTCCGATGAAGATCGTTCACGACTTTTAGCCAGATCGGAACAAGATATCAACGCGGTTATGCCGCAGATACAAGAGCTCATAGACATGGTGCGCACAGAGGGCGATCAAGCCTTACTTCGTCTCACCGAACGTTTTGACAAGGCTGATCTCTCCCAACTTGGACTCCGTGTTAGCGAAGCCGAGTTTCAAGCCGCAGAGGCCCACCTCCCGGAAGAGGTGAAGGAAGCGCTCCGCTACGCGGTTGAGAACGTCCGGCGTTATCATGAACCGCAACACAGTTCCTGTATGTCGATGCAGGAGATCCGGCCCGGTATTATCGGGGGTGAGCGTTTCACGCCAATAGACTCGGTGGGACTCTACGTACCGGGTGGACGCGGCAGTTTTCCTTCGATGTTGTATATGCTGGCCGTCCCGGCCAATATTGCCGGGGTACCGCGCATAGTTGTTGTAACCCCTCCTCTCCCGGACGGTACCGTTGATCCGGCCTCACTCTACGCGGCGCGCTTATGTGGAGTCGACGAGGTGTATCGAGTGGGTGGTGCACAGGCTATTGCCGCCTTGGCGTTTGGCACAGAGACCATTCCAAAGGTACTAAAAATGGAAGGTCCCGGGAGCATGTACGTTACCGCAGCCAAGCGCTTGCTAACGGGTCACATCGACATCGGGATGCCAGCCGGACCTTCGGAGTCCATTGTATTGGCAGATGCTGAGGCCGATCCATGGAAGGTGGCATTAGATCTTCTCATTGAGGCGGAGCACGGCTCCGACAGTTCAGCCCTACTGGTGACCCACAGTGTGGCATTAGCAGAGGCAGTTGCAGCTCTCGTTCCCAACATGGTAGCTGGTGCACCCGAGCCAAGACGGACCTTTTTAACTGATGTACTCACCGGTTATGGCGGTATCCTTATTTCCGAAGACCTCCAAGAGTCTGCGGATATCGTTAACCAATTCGCGCCGGAACATCTGCAGATTCAGACTCGAGATCCGTTCCAGACGCTCAGTCTCATCCGTAATGCGTCGGAAATTCTGCTTGGCGAACATGCCGCTTTCTCGCTTGCTAACTACGCAGCAGGTGCTAACGCTGTGCTGCCGACCGGCGGCAATGCGCGCACTTACTCGCCTGTCTCGGTACACAACTTCCAAAAAATGTCCTCGGTGGTCTACATCTCAGAGGAAGCACAAAAGGCCATGCAGAAACACGTTATACAATTGGCCGACCATGAGGGATTTTACACCCATGCTGCTGCTCTACGACGACGCAATGAGTCGCTCACCTGAGTGAGGAGCACGTGAAAAGCAACGGAAGCGAGGAAGAGCTCGCTGAACTTGAGTCGATCTTCAGCGAGTTCGAGTCGTTCACCAATCTTGAGCACGGCGGTGGCGCCCAGACGCGGCACTACCGCCTGGAACGGATGCAGCGATGGTTGCGCATTCTCGGTAATCCGCAGCAGAAGTTCCGCGCCGTGCACATTGCAGGCTCCAAGGGTAAGGGCTCAACAGCGGTAATGATTGACGCTGTTCTCAGGGGCGGAGGCGAAAAGGTAGGTCGTTACACATCGCCTCACATAAGCTCTTATCGTGAAAGAATCAGTATTGATGGCAGGCCAGCGCCTTTGGAGTTACTCTTACCTATTCTGCGATATCTACGCCAAGAGTTTCGCCGGGCGGAGATAGACTACAAACCTACCACTTTTGAGGCGCTCACTCTGGCCGCCTTTTTGTGTTTTGCCGAGGCCGAGCTTGATCGTGTGGTGGTTGAGACCGGGCTAGGCGGACGACTTGATGCAACCAACTTGGTTCTACCGGAGATGGTAGTACTCACTCCTATTGAGCTTGAGCACACCGAGTACTTGGGCAACAGTATTGCAGAAATTGCTTTCGAAAAGGCGGGGATTATTAAGCCCGAAATTCCGGTTGTTGCCGCCGAACTACGCCCAGAAGCCGAGAGAGTTGTGTGCCGTCGTGCAGAAGAACTGGCCGCGCCGATCTCATTGCTTACTTCACGACTCCAAAAGCTCATACGCGGCTCCGAAATTGACGGTGATCCATTAGAGATAGTCCTGCAAAACCCGGATACCCGAATTTACACGCGCCTACAGATGCGCGGCCGAGTACAAGCACAGAACGCAGCCCTTGCTACATTAGCCATACGCCTACTCCGGCCGGACATGCCGTCCGCCCTCATTGAAAGTGGTCTCGCCTCGGCGCGGCTCCCGGCACGAGGAGAGCTTTTTCGCACTTCCCCGCCGGTAATGCTTGACGGCGCACACACGCCCGACTCTGTTACCTCAGTATACGAAACCTTTGCCGAGATATTTCCTGGTGAAGCAACCCTTATTTTTGGAGCGGTTCAGGGTAAAGATATTCAAGGTATGCTTGAGCGACTTCCCAAACAGTTCCGGCGGGTGATTATTTCTCGTCCTGGGCGCTTTCGTGCCAGCAACCCAGAGGCGATACAGTCGTTGTTGACAAGCATAGGGCGAAGCGCAGAGCTCATAGAAGAGGCACAAGCAGCTTTGGCCTCTGCCCGCGAGTCTGAGCTCCCCATCTTAATTGTTGGTTCCTTCTTTCTGGCCGGTGAGTTTCGGCCTTTTTTGTCCGCTGAAGAAGAATCCGGAACAGGCACGCCTGGTAGCGCCCCCCCGGCAGATGGCAGCACGAAAGGCCGTCCGACATGTCGTTAAACTGGCGCGAAATTCACCGTGTGCTCGAAGAGCTTCACCTCAACGGCTCGTACATTCAGCGCATTGTCCAACCAGATTTTTCACGACTGGTGCTTGAACTTTATCGCCCTGGCGAAGCGTTCCAGGTAGTAGTGGTACTACGACCAGGTGTTGTTCGGATGCACCGAATTCAGAACGCAATTAAGAAGCCGAAAACACAACAACGCTTCGCGTCGCTTCTGGCATCCCGACTTAAAGGCGCCCGCATCGTATCTGCCTATCAGTACGACCGTGAACGAATTGTTCGCCTTGCTTTTACACGGGCAGACGAGCGCGGCTTACTTTGGATCCGGCTCTGGAGTGGCGCAGCTAACGTCGTACTTACAACCGAGAACAACACAATTATCGATGCCTACTTCCGCCGCCCTAAACGCAACGAAATTTCAGGCGGGCAGTTTGAGCTGCCAGCTCCGAGTCTTGAGGTATTGTCAGAACGTTTTGCCAAGACGGAGGCCTTCAGACGGCGCTCGCTCGATGCGAGTAGAGACGGTGGCGCTGGCACGGCTGACGTTGCTGGTGGTGGCTCTGCTGGCGGGACCAACAGCGAAAACCGATTTCTCGAAGCATGGTACGCCGAGTTGGATTCGGCGCCGCTGAAGGAAGGAGCGGATTCAACTCGGGCAGGCGCTGAGAGCAAGCTGGAAGAACTGCAGACCGAGCTTATCCGACGCCGAAACAAGGCCCAGGAACGGCTCAACTCAACCGCAGACTACACGCAACTCACACGGCAAGCCGACACCATTATGGGGAACCAACACCTTGTTCAAACCGGCGCGGCAGAGCTCGTCACCGAGGACAATCAGGGAAATGCGCTTCGTATTCCGCTCGATCCCTATCTCCCTCCGTATGCAACCGCAGAGAAGCTCTACGAACGTGCCAAACGGTTGCGTGCAACAGCCGAACATGCTGGCAAAGAACTTGAGCTAGTTACCAAAGAAGAAGAAAGGCTTAAGGCTTACGCCTTGGAGTTGACACAGGGTAGAGTTCCCTCCGAACTTCAAGCGGCTACAAAGTCCGAACAACGCAGTGGGTCGGCCACCGAAGATCAACGACCCGGATTGCGGTTTTTTTCTGATGATTTTGTCATTCTGGTGGGACGGAATGCACGCGAAAATGACGGTCTCCTGCGACGTTACGTACGAGGCAACGACACCTGGTTGCATGCACGAGACTACCCCGGCGGATACGTGTTTATAAAACAACAGCCTGGAAAAAGTGTGCCACTTGAGGTGCTCATAGATGCTGGTACCCTGGCAGTGCATTACAGCAAAGCGCGCGGCGAACAGACTGTCGAGTTGTATTACACGCAGGTGAAACACCTTAGACGCGCTAAGCATGGCGCTCTTGGACTTGTCATTCCAACTCAGGAGAAGAATCTACGAGTTCGCTTCGACTCTGAGCGACTCCAGAAGCTCCTCTCGAGCACCCGTTAAGTGAGGAAGTACAGTTGTGCTTGAGTTAGTTGCCCTGCAAGATGCCGAGCTGCAAAACACACTGCTAACATGTGCCCGTGAAAAAATATCAAAGGCTTGCGGATCAGCCCGCGAGCCTGCCTTACCAATAGCGAACTCCATAGACTTTGAGCCTATTGACGCTTCTGGCGTTTTTGTATCGCTCCACATTGGCAAACGACTTCGAGGTTGCATTGGGAAACTCCGTTTGAATGAGGTCGGCCTTACGGAACTCAGTGCTGCTGCGGTGGATGCAGCATGTGCAGATCCCCGTTTCCAGGCAGTACGGCCAAGCGAACTCAGTGAGTTGCTTATTGAGGTATCGTTACTTGGACCTCTTTATCGCTGCGAGCCCGAGGAAGTTGTTGTTGGGAAACATGGACTCTATATTCGTAGTGACGATAATTCCGGACTCCTGTTGCCACAAGTTGCAGTGGAGCGAGATTGGAGCAGTACAGAGTTCTTGCAACAACTCCGCAAAAAGGCAGGCTTAAAGCCCATCGCTACCATCTCAGAGCAACTCTGGTGTTTCCGCGCAGTAGTATTTGACGAAGAAGGGAATCTACGGTCATACTAGCGCGTCGTGTCGTATACCTTACTTAAGCTACAAGGCAGCGCAGATCCTCATCTTGCCAGACGTTTGCATAGCGGTCCGGGTCTTGGAGTAGTACGTGTAAGCCCTCACTCGGGCAACACCGCTACGACATCGCAGCCCGAGCAAGCAACAGCCGAGTTTCAGCTGAGCTCAGGACGAGTCTACCTTCGCTTACCGTATTCGGACCTGTGCTCGTTGGCGGAGCATATTAGGCAGGCGCCCGAAGAGCATTCCTACGACTTTCTGCACTACGTTTCCCAGGCAGCAGCGTTACTGCCGGACAACACCGGATTCTCTCTTGACCCCAAGTTTGTGTTTCTCACGACCGAGGCTCCCCTCGCCTCAGCTGTGTTGTTTCTCCCGGCCGCGGGAGTTACAGAACTCCGCCGCATGCAACGAAATGCAGACCACGAGCATGAAAGCAACGCCAGCGAATGTCAATTCTCCAACCGCGAGCATGACGGGCTGGATTTCGATCCGCCCCAC
>CAZQIK010000127.1:0-5458 GCA_964593085.1 uncultured Spirochaeta sp. | reverse complement strand
GGCACCACCACCCGGAACACATGGGCCGGATTTGCTTTCGGGTCTAACTCAACATAGTTCCAGCCGGGCTGCCACCGATAGCCGTGGTCCGTGAGCAGATCGTACACCACAAAGTACGACTCGGAATCTAGCCCGAATGTATGTGGGTCAAACTCTATCCAACCCGACTGCTGATACTGAAAGTCAAAGTTTACAATCACCAAGACCAGATTGGCTCCATGCTCGTGATACTTACTGTAGGCCAGCAACAACTCGTTATCAGTTTGGTGAAAACGGAGTCCCGTAGTTCTCTGCAACGCCGGATTATCCCGACGAAGCTGATTAACCGCCGTTACGTAGGGAGCAATGCTACGTGTATCGTTCAGGTCCCAGTGTCTGACCTCATACTTCTCCGAGTTTAGATACTCTTCGCTAACGGCCTCGCGTGGCGTATTCACGCACAATTCATAAGTTGGGCCGTAAATACCGTAGTTACCGCTCAGCGTTGCTGCCAGTACAAGACGGGCCTTAAACGCTGGCACACCACCACTCTGGAGATCCTCATGAAGGATATCCGGAGTATTCGGCCAGAAGTTGGGACGAAAGTACTCAACAAGCTCGGTTGTTGTGAGCTCAGTAAGGTACTCCTGAAGCTCAGCTGCCGTGTTGCGCCACGTGAAGTACGTATACGAGTAGGTATACCCTACCTTAGCAAGATGCTGCATCACCTTAGGTCGGGTAAAGGCCTCGGCCAGAAACAACACCTCGGGGTGTTCTTTCCGGATCTCAGCAATAACCCAATGCCAGAAACTAAATGCTTTAGTGTGGGGATTATCAACACGGAAGATCTTTACCCCAAGATTGATCCAGTAGAGAAAAACTCCTAGCAAGGCCTGCCACAGTTCCTGCCAATCACTGCTCTCGAAGTTCAGCGGATAAATATCTTGGTACTTCTTGGGAGGATTCTCGGCATACTGCACGCTACCGTCCGGACGGATAATAAACCACTCGGGATGTTCCTCTACCCAGGGATGATCCGGCGAGCACTGGAAGGCAATGTCCAGTGCAACTTCCATCTTGTACTGCCGTGCTGCCTTCACAAGCGCTTGGAAGTCATCTTCGTCACCCAGTTGCGGTTCAATAGCAGTATGGCCACCTTTGGATGAACCAATTGCCCACGGAGAACCGGGATCCTTCGGAGATGGGCTTAGGCTATTGTTCGGCCCTTTGCGGAAGGTGTTTCCAATTGGATGTATCGGGGGAAGATACAGGACATCAAAACCCATACCTGCAACATACGGGAGCCGCGCAATGCAGTCACGAAAGGTTCCGTGCCTCCCCGGCTGCTCGGCGGTTGAGCGCGGAAAAAGCTCGTACCAGGCACTGAAACCGGCGCGCTCCCGATCAACCCACAGCGGCAGCACCCGTGCATACACGGTTTCTCGTGACCGGTCCGGATACTTCTCAACCAGCTCGAAGAGACTTTCAGATAGCACCATTCCAAGTTTGTCGGGGTACTCAAAACCCGGAGATCCCAGCTTGCGCCCAAACTCACTAAGCTTCGCAGCGTCTTTTCCCTTGGCCCGCTCGGCAGTCGCCAGCACCAAATCGGCCGCTACCAAAAGCTCAATTGAGACATCCTGCTCCGCAGCAATTTTCTTTTCCAAGCCGTTGCGTAGAGTAGAAAAATGGTCAACCCAGGCACGTACGGTGTACTCCCAGGGTCCAATCTCATCCAGCAAGAAAGCCGCCCGCCGAAGATCGTTTCCAAGGTTCTCCATCTCGACCTCGGTCCATCGCTTGTCGCGAGCTCTACGATAGGCCGCCACGCAGCGTACGACGTCGTGACCGTCGCAGAATACATCGGCCTCAAATACAAAGTGATCTCCAACAACACGTTTCGCCGCATAGGCACCTGCGTCGATATCTGGCCGTACTGCGGAGACCACAACCCGGGACGTTCCATTTTTTGGTAGGTTCATTATACATTAGAGGTAGCAAATTTCTGCACTTCCCGCAAGTCGACACACAACATCCATATGGATATTCGCAAGTGGTTCATATTGACTCACGAGCACAGCCGGGGTCTTGAGCCTCTGTGTCGAAATGATCACGTAGCGCTCCTGAAACACAGGAGTGCGTATTTGTTTTATATATCTTAACTCATTACAGCATAGCATTTTATTAGATTATTGAGCAGCTGGCACAGTGTTTGCAACGTCATTTGTAGATAAGACAAACCCTTTTGTGCAGGAGGTACGGTATGAACTTAGTACGACGAAGAGCCAATCAACTGGATCGGCCGACAAATGAACTTGATCGGTTACACGAAGAGATCAACAGACTGTTTGATTTTGGCCGGGATCGAGATGCAACAGGACTGTTCGATGGTGTAAGCGCGCCGTCGATGGATGTCGTAGAAAATGAAGGTGAGTTTCTCGTTCGCTGTGATCTACCGGGAGTGAAGAAGGATGATGTAGAACTTTCGATCTCCTCAAATGTGCTAACAATCAAGGGCGAGAAGCATAGCGAGCAAGCAAAAGAAGAGACGAAGTACTACCGCCGTGAAAGCTGGAGCGGCAGCTTCCAACGCAGCATTGCGTTATCCGAGTCAGTTGATCCGGACAAGGTTGAAGCCGAACTGAAGGACGGCGTCATGACGATTCGCCTACCGAAGCGTGAGGAGCTCAAGCCCAAGCAAATTGCCATCTCGGTGAAATAGGGTGAAATAGAATTGACATTCCGATGAACCTGTTACTATGAACATGTTCCCATAACGTGTCCTGCGGTCGCCCTTATGGGCGACCCTTTGTTTACTTGGATATTCTTAGATTCGACCAGCAGCCAATCTCGGGGTACACTATAGATTGCGATACAGTTCGGTCGGTGCCGCGTCGCGCTGCACGCCGCGCAATCCGGGCATCCGGCATTCCGCGGGATGAAATCTTTGTCACCACCAAACTCTGGAATAACAGTCATGGCTACGAGCGGGCTCTGACGGCTTTTGAGAAAAGCAGAGACGCCTTGGGCATGGAGATAATTGATCTCTACCTCATTCACTGGCCGATAGAAAACCTCTACTGCGAGAGCTGCGTGAGGGAGAAACGGTACCAATGCTGAATCAGGTGGAGTTTCATCCCTTTGTGTACGACAGGGAACTACTTAACTCCTACACGAATGTGGGCATCCAGCTCCAGGCCGACAGCCCACTGGCGCGGACATGTAACGGGCGTATAGGAGTAGCTTCCCGGACTATGCCAGCCTAAGAGCAGATCAATACTCTCAAGCTGACCCCGAAGCTTGTGCAACCAGTGTTACTGTTTCACCTTGTACTTGGAACGGATCTCGTCGTAGAGCCTGTCGAATACCGGATCGGCCGGGCTACGAATGCTGGTATCGTTGAGAAAGTCCGAGCGCTCCTTGTCAAACCAGCGATACATGCCGCGCATTCCTGCACGACGATTCTCCGATTTCCAGCAAATTGCTGTGATCTCGCGTAACTCGTCGCGGTTAAAAAACACTCGCGCACCTCGGGCCACTATATGAAAAAAGCCCTGTTCGTTTTGCTCTACATACACATCACCAATGTCCTGGGCAACCGGGCCCCCATGCTGCTGATACTCCCGCAACGCCTGACGCGCTTTTGCTTTTCGCGCTTTAACAAGTAGCACCTCGGCCTGTTGCTTGAGGAAAATTAATGAGGAGTCTTCCAGCTCCGGCAGCAGGGCATTGATTTCAGATACCAGGTCATCCCGTCGGCTGCGGGTACTCAGAGCGGTGGATTCGGCCTTTGGTTCGGCCTTTGGTTCGGCCTTTGGTTTTGGTTCGGCCTTCGGCCTTGGTTTCGCTTTAGATTCGGCCTTTGGCTTTGGTGTTTCTTGCGCACTCTTTTTTTTATTGTCCGCCATAAGACTTCTCCTTCAAGTTCTGTCGATTCCCATTTTATCTACCGCTCAAAGAGTATCACACAGAGCCACTTAGTTTCTCACCGACCGTCAGTGCTTCCAGCTGAAGATGCTCCCCAAGCATGAGTTCCCGAACGGTAATGCCCTGCGTGGAAATGGCAACCCCGTTTCTACTCGGCGGCTCGCGCCCTGTACGGCACTCCATCACCCCAACTTCGCGCGCTCAAGGTCAATAGGTCAAGCCAACAGCCCTGCCATGCACATATTTCGGGTTGACCGGAGCAGCACAGCGGTGTACGTTTGAAGCAGTGCAGGATATATAGATATCAACCCTGCAATGGAGGATTACATGAGTTCAGACAACGCGGCCGTCGTGCCCGATCTTGATACTGCGACCAAGGAGTTTGCAGAAGCCGTCGTAGAAAGTCCCGAATACCGGGAGTACATTCGAACGGCTGAGCTATTTGAGAAAGACCAAGATGCCCAGAGTCTCTTTCAGGCCTTCCAGAACGCACAGGAACAGCTCTCCGCTCAGCAACAGTGGGGTGCGGGCTCTACAGAAGAGATCCAGCGAGTCAGGGATCTGGAACAGCAGGTGCAGGAAAATACTATCCTGACAGAACACTTTAAAGCACAAACAGAGCTTGTCGACACCCTCAAGGAGCTGAATACGGTCATTGGTGAAGAGTTAGGCTTTGACTATGCAACTCTCGCAATGCCGCCCAGGAGCTGCTGTTCAAGCGGTTGCGGCTGATAGCGCTGTATTCTTGAACATACTGTTTGAATTGACAACGTCTCCCAACCGAAAAGAACAACACAACCCAGTTGGATTAAGGTGAAAGGATTATTTTAGTATGAATGATACATTACGGACCGCAGCCGTTGGCTTTGCTACGGCGCTCAAACAACAAGACCGAGTACAGAGTTATCTTAAGGCACAAGATCTTTTTGAGAATGACGAGAAAATAGCAGCTCTACGTCGTGAGTATGGCGAACTGGTGCAGGCCTATCACAGCAAGCAAGCAGCTGGCGACCTGCAGGATGAAGATCTACAGCAAGTGAAGAGCATGCAAAAAGATCTCAATCAGCACCCAATCACCACCGACTACGTGACCAGTCGCAACTCTCTAGTCGAGCAACTTCGCGCTCACAACCAGCAGATGGGAGCCCTCTTGGGTTTCGATTTTGCAGCAACCACGGGGTCGAGCAGCTGCGGCTGAGACAAATCTGCTGAGACAAATCTATGGACCGTTTCCGGGCGACTCACGTCGCCCAGCTTCAACTACGCACAGTGCCACCATATTAAAGATTTCCCGCACCGAAGAGCCTAACTGAAGAATCTGCACAGGACGATTCATGCCCATAAGTACCGGTCCCAGCACCTCACAACCACCAATGGCACCAAGCAGTTTGTACGCAATGTTCCCCGCGCCAAGATTCGGGAACACCAAAGTATTCACATCATGACCAACAAGTCGACTAAAGGGATAGTTCTCCGCTAAGAGTTCTTGGTCAAGGGCGACATTGGCCTGCACCTCTCCATCAATGATAATATCTGGATACCGTTCCTTGGC
>CAZQIK010000126.1:0-5467 GCA_964593085.1 uncultured Spirochaeta sp. | reverse complement strand
CCAGTCGACCTGCGTTGGGATTGGCGGTGGCCCGGGTATAGGGGCAAACTTTATAGATATGCTGAAGCTTTTTGAGGCTGATCCCGATACAACCGGCGTTGTTGTTATTGGTGAGATCGGCGGCGAGGATGAGGAAGCAGCCGCTGAGTATATACGTGGTCATATGAGCAAACCGGTTGCCGCCTTCATTTCTGGCCGTTCGGCACCGCCGGGTAAACGCATGGGACATGCGGGAGCCATTATTTCCGGCGGCAAAGGAACGTCTGAAGCAAAGGTAAAGGCTTTCCATGAGGCCGGTGTGCCGGTTGCCAATAAACCGGACGAGATTCCCGGTATCTTGACCGATTTACTTCAAGCTACCTAAAGCGCGGCGCTCAGCACCGTGAGATAACATTTAGAACGAGAGCCGGAGAGGGAATTGTGAACTCGGAAGACCCCAGTTTAATGCGCTCAGGTTACATAGAAGAACTCTACGAGATGTGGAGTGCAGATCCCGAAAGTGTCGACCCACCCTGGCGCACATTTTTTTCACAACTGGGCAGTGAGGGGGATCCTCACGGACACACCGACGGACGCGCAACCACGAGCATGACGTTACCTGCGCCTCTGGGGCGCGACCTCACTGAGTTTAGGGGCCCGTCGCCTTCAGGGGCATCCGAGATCGATTCTGGGTTTTACCAAGGGCGCGTCAACGCGCTCATTTGGGGATATCGAGACATCGGATACATCTATGCAAGACTGAACCCTTTGCAGCAGTACACTACTCCCGAGTTGGATTACATGTACTACACCATGGAAGGAAACTTCGAGAGTCTTGACCTTGGGGCATTTGGTCTTGGTGACGCTCCACTTGATGACGAGTTTAGCACCGGCCGCTACATTAAGCCCTCTCGAATGAAGCTTCAGGATCTAATCTCCACGTTGAGTGACATCTACTGCGGTAGCACCGGATACGAGTTCTTGCATATACAGAACACACCTATGCGCCGCTGGTTAATTGAGAAGATAGAGGGGCGTACATCGAAATCACGGTGGGATACCGAGCACCAAGTACGGTTTCAGAAAGATCTCATTAAGGCCGAGGAGTTTGAACGTTTTGTGCAGAACAACTTCATTGGTCAGAAGCGTTTTTCGCTTGAGGGCGGTGAGGTGCTCATACCGGCACTGCATTATGCTGTCTACTCGGCAGCACGCCACGGGTTACAGGAAATCGTGCTTGGTATGGCCCACCGAGGCCGCCTGAATGTGTTCACGAACGTTTTGCGCAAACCGGCTGCCGAGACCTTTTCAATGTTTATCGACAACTATCAGTCGCACGCCTACGGCGGTAGCGGCGATGTGAAGTACCATCTTGGTCACAGCTTTAACTGGCAGAACAACGATGGAGACAAGATCCATATCAGCCTTGTTGCTAACCCGAGCCACCTTGAGTCGGTAAATCCGGTAGTTGAAGGCAAGTGTCGCGGTATACAGCGACGACGTAATGACAACAATAGAAAAAAGGTTATGCCTATACTTGTGCATGGTGATGCCGCGTTTTCCGGTCAAGGTGTTGTCGCCGAAACGCTAAACCTCTCGCAGCTTAAGGGCTACCGTACCGGCGGTACGGTGCATATTATTCTTAATAACCAGATTGGATTCACAACTGCGAGCCGCGATGCGCGTTCAACCTTCTTTGCTACAGATATCGCCAAATCTATGCCGGTACCTATTATCCACGTTAATGGAGATGATCCCGAAGCTGTAATAAACGCTATCGACTTGGCTATGCGCTATCGGCAGAAATTCAGTTACGATGCTGTAGTTGATATTTTTTGCTATCGGCGTCTTGGTCATAACGAGGCCGACGAGCCCAGTTTCACGCATCCACGTATGTACAACACCATTAAGGAGCACGATAGCACCGCCACCATTTATGGGGAAACACTACATGAGCACAAGGTGTTTCCTCTTGAAAAGCAGAAAGCCTTTAAAGAGAAGTTTCGCAATGTATTAAAGTCTCAGCTTGAGAAGGCCAAGAGTCCCGACTGGGATCCATCGCTTAATGACTCGTTTCAAGGTGGCGCTTGGGAAGACTTCACAAAGGATTACACGTTTGAGCCAGCGGTGACCAGCGTTGACCATGAAACACTTGGAAAGATAACAAAGACGCTTGTCGGATATCCGGCAGACTTCAATCCTCATCCAAAACTCCAACGACTGCTGACACAACGTCAGGAGGTGTTTGAGTCGGGTCAGGGACTGGATTGGGCCTTTTGTGAAAGCTTGGCATTTGGATCACTTCTTCTTGAAGGACACCCGCTGCGTCTGAGTGGTGAGGATTGTGCCCGTGGGACGTTTAGTCAACGCCATGCAGTATGGTGGGATGTTGCAAGCGCTAAACCTAAGAGCTACACCCCGTTGCAAAATTTGGGACCGGAACAAGGTTGGTTTTCCGTTTTTGACAGTCCGCTGAGTGAGTTCTCGGTTCTTGGTTTCGACTATGGATACAGTCTTGCACAACCAAATATCCTGGTCATGTGGGAAGCCCAGTTTGGTGACTTTGTAAACGGAGCTCAAGTCATTATTGATCAGTTCGTTGCATCGGGAGAGTCCAAATGGTTCCGTTCCAGTGGGCTCGTTATGTTGCTACCACACGGGTATGAGGGCCAGGGGCCTGAGCACTCAAGCGCTCACCTTGAACGATTCTTGCAGCTGTGCGCTGACGATAATATGCAGGTCGTTAACATGACTGAACCTGCCCAGTATTTTCACGCCTTGCGTCGCCAGATACACCAAGTGTTTCGCAAGCCGCTGATTGTTATGGCGCCCAAAAGCCTTTTGCGCCACAAAGAGGCGACATCCAAGGTTGAAGATCTTACAGATGCTGGCTTCCAGCATATTCTTGATGACCCAAATGGCCCGGCAGATGCCAAGCGGGTGCTTTTCTGCAGCGGAAAGGTGTATTACGACCTCATCGCTCATCGTGAAAAACAAGGAATTACCGACACTGCCATCATTCGCATTGAACAGATTTACCCTTTTCATCGCACGCAGTTTCGCGAAATAGTCGCGCGCTATGACAAGGCAGAAGTGTACAAATGGGTGCAAGAAGAGACCCGGAATCGTGGTGCGTGGACCTTTATTCAACCATACTTGCTTGAGGCACTTGAACGTGAGAGCATCCCCTACGTAGGGCGCCCAAGACGACCAAGCCCGGCAGCTGGCTCCTTTCGTAAACATAGTCTGGAGCTGGATCAATTTTTAGGTGAAGCCTTCTCGGAGGAAACAGATGATGCATGAAGTTCAGGTTCCACAGATCGGTGAGTCGATCTCAAGCGGTATACTCGCCTCGTGGCTGAAAAAAGACGGAGACTCGGTGGAAGAAGGCGAGGAGCTCTTTGAGCTTGAGACCGATAAGGCAACGATGTCGGTGCCCTCTCCAGCAGCCGGTGTGCTAAGTACGAGTACAGGTGAGGGTGAGGAGGTCCAGGTCGGTCAAACGGTAGCAAAAATCGACACCGAGGCAGCCGAGCCTGCACAAGAGGCAACCGACAACGAGCCCGCACAAGAGACAACCGAGACCAAGCCTGACAGCACCTCCGACAACGAGACGCTCTCGCCTGCAGTGAGACGCATTGTTGCCGAGCACGACCTTGATGTCGCACGCATCAAGGGCAGTGGTAAAGATGGACGAATAACCAAAGAGGACGCACGTAACGCGGCATCAGAGCTTGGTGAGTCCGGCTCAGTCGCTGTGTCTAAAGGCAGCTCAGCGTCTGCTACCGGAGGCGGTGCCAAGGCGTCGGCGACCACCGCTAGTCCCTCAACAGGTGAGCGGCAAACACGCAAGCCGATGTCTAACCTGCGCAAACGCATTGCCGAAAATCTTGTCTCGTCAAAACAAAGCTCGGCGCACCTAACTACCTTTAACGAGGTAGACATGTCTCGAGTTATGGAGCTTCGCACCAATCATAAAGTAGAGTTTGAAAAACGCTTTGATGTAAAACTTGGATTTATGTCCTTTTTTGTTCGCGCAGCGGTACACGCACTTCAAAATTATCCGGAAGTGAACGCTTTCATTGAAGGTGAAGACATACTCTACAACAACTACTACAATGTTGGTGTAGCGCTTTCAAGCGAAAAGGGACTGATCACGCCGGTTGTCAAGGATGCAGATGGCAAGAGTTTTGCCGATATCGAAGCCGAGATCCTCAGCTTTATTACCCGAGCTGCATCAAAGAAAATCAAGCCCGACGAGCTCAGCGGCGGAACTTTTACCATTTCAAACGGTGGGGTGTTTGGGTCCATGCTCTCTACCCCAATTCCAAGTCCACCACAGAGCGCCGTGCTTGGTATGCATTCCATACAGAAGCGGGCCGTGGTTGTCGACGACGAAATTGCTATACGGCCGATGATGTATCTTGCACTCACCTATGACCACCGCATTGTCGACGGGCGGGAGGCAATAGGCTTTCTCAACACAATAAAGCATGCGGTCGAAGATCCGGCGCGACTTTTGCTTGGCTTGTAACTGGTTTGTAACTGACCGCGGACAGCGCACATCGGGTTCACAGCAAGAGGACAGCACACAGTAAGAGGACAAGGAATGGCTGATAAAGAACACTATCAAATGGTAGTAATTGGTGCCGGGCCAGCGGGTTATGTCGCCGCGCTACGCGGGGCTCGTTTAGGGCTGCGTACCGCACTTGTGGATAAACGTGGGGCGCTCGGAGGTACCTGTCTCAACATAGGGTGTATCCCTTCCAAGGCTTTGTTGGAATCCAGTGAGCAGTATCACCGGGCGCTGCATGGCCTGGAAGCTCATGGCGTGAAGCTAACCGGAGTTGCGCTGGAGCTCCCAACCATGATGAAGCGTAAAGACTCGGTGGTAGAGAAGCTTACCGGAGGGATAGCTATGCTTTGCAAGAAGGCAGGCATAGATGTGTATACCGGGACTGCTCGACTCGTCGATGCTCATACCGTAGAAATTGCCAGTGGAGCTGGTAAAGCTACGGAATCTACAGCGACATCAACGTTGAAGGCCGACGCAGTTGTGCTTGCAACCGGAAGTGTTCCGGTGGAGCTTCCAAGCTTACCCTTTGACGGCACGCATATTCTGAGCTCTACCGAGGCACTATCATTTGAGGAAGTGCCCAAGCAGTTAACGGTTGTTGGAGCAGGCGCTATCGGTTTAGAGATGGCGAGTGTGTGGGCGCGCCTCGGCGCTGAAGTTACGGTTATTGAGCTACAATCCGGCATTCTTCCAGGATGGGATCCACGCGCGTGCAAGGTTCTCCAACAGGAAATGGAAAAGATGGGAGTGAGCTTTGTCTTAGGCGCTCAGGTCGAGGAGCGGAACCAGTCTAAGAAAGGCGTGTCACTGAACGTCAAGCTGAAAGATGGTAGCTCAGCAACGTTTGATTCCGAGAAGGTGCTGGTTGCGGTTGGTCGCAAACCCTACTCGGATGGTTTGGGGATTGAGTCT
>CAZQIK010000125.1:0-5472 GCA_964593085.1 uncultured Spirochaeta sp. | reverse complement strand
ACGAGATCGTTTCACGTGACTGGAGTTCAGACGTGTGCTCTTCCGATCTTTTCAGTAACTACCGGCAGACCGGTCAGATCACTCACATCGCGCAGATGTCGCAGCCCCTCCTCGCCAAGCCCCTGAAAAGCATAGGGTGAGGTTCGCGGTTTAAAGGCACCACCGCGTAACATCACCGCCCCGGACTGCTTGACAATCAATGCCGTCTCCAAAAGGAGATCATAACTTTCTACTGAACAAGGCCCGGCAATCACGGCAATACGGCGGCCGCCGATCTTAATCTTACCAACAGACACAATTGAGTCCGCCTGCTTCATCTCGCGCGAAGCAAGCTTGTACGGTTTGCTAATAGGAATGACTCGTTGAACACCGTGCAGCGTCTCAACCTCACGCAGATCAATTGCAAGGTGGCCGACCGCACCGAAAATGGTCTCTTCTTCACCAGCAATCTCACGTACCTGAAAGCCTTTTGCTACCAGGAATTCACGAATACGATTTTTATCATGATCTTTAATGTTGCGTTCGAGGACAATTACCACGTGTCTTTCCTTTTTGTGTATGTCGAAATTGACCCGGGTACCAAGGTAGAATTTGGCAGGCGTTTATAAGCTACAGCGGTATTGCCGGGGCCGGAAATCGAGCCTTAATAAAACGTCGGAACTCCCAATTAAGTGTTTCTCGATACTCCATTATTCGATCAACGTAAACCAGCGTGCTTGCTGGTGTCTGACCAGCTAACACACGTGAGGGCCCTGCGTTGTAAATTGCTACTGCTGTTCGAGGATCACCGGTACGACCAAAGGCGTAGGAAAGGTACTCGGTACCATGGCGCGCACTAGTCTCCGGGTCAAAGAAGTCTTCTAAACCCAGTTTAGGAAAACTGCGGCTATTGAGTTGAAAAAGGCCCCTGTCGGTTGAGGTAGCGTTCCGATTAATGGCCTGAGAGTCAAAGCGACTCTCAACCCACATCAACGAAAAAACTACGGCTGGCGAAAGGTCCCTCTTCTCGGCATGGTACAGGGCTGGCAGGGCGGTTTCCTCTGAACCAGTTAGCCGAATGAAGAACTCTTTGACCGTATTGTGTGTTATATCTTCACGATACAATGCAAGCATGGGGTCGTCCGACTCGAGGAGATTCATAACATTTGCGTAATTAACGGGACTCAGGCGCTCGGTTGCCATGAGATCTCGATTTCCATCGCGCCAGTATCCTGCAGGTTGCGAGTTAGGACCTCTATGGCTACCCATAAAGAAATCCGGCCCGGTAGAACACCCGAGCAAAGCAACAAGAGAGAGCAGAAACAGCGTGCGATTTGCAGCGGTCCTTCGCGTTATACGAGGCCTCCTTCATATATCTGTTGGTCTTGGATTTATGCTAACCCGAAGTAGACAAGAATATCAAGCGGTCGGCAAATTTAGGTGTAGCTATCGGAGTTTTATCGCAACAGCCTGGCCATTCAGGTTCGCTATAACCCGCATGCGCTGGTCGTTCATGAGCTCGTGCACGTATGCAGTTACCCCCTCACAGCCATAAAAGCCAAAATCGTCGTATACGATCGTTCCGCCGGTAGCAAGTCGGGGCCATACCCACTCGGTCGCATCCTTAGCCGACAGGTAGACATCGACATCGATATGAACAAGGGAAAAGGTCTCTTCCGGTTGGATTCCTGTGCTCGACTCCTCCGGAAAGATTCCGGCAAGGAGCCGGTAGTTTTTTAAGGTAAGAGAAGAAAATAGTTCTTCAACCGTGTCGATATCGGCGTCGGCATGCTCACCACCTTTGTAATAGTCGTCTCGCGGACCAGCCTTCACGACCCCCTGCCAGGTGTCGGCCACGTAGACAGTACTTGGTCGCGCAACCGAAGCGAGAATTGCCGCAGATCCTCCGCGCCAGGCTCCCACCTCAAGCACCGCCCCGGTCGTCTTTGCTGTCTGACTTCCAAGCATATAGAGCGAATAGGCTCTATAAACATCAAGCTTCGTGTGCGCACGTACGGCTGCAAACAGAGAGAGGAACTCGGGATCGATGTCCCAAGGGCGGTAGTCGGCAACAGGAAAGGTGAGCCCATATCCTGGTGGATAGTTCCGCCGCCGGCGGTCATCGCGGTCTTGGGCACTAATATCATGGTCAGCTAACTCCATACTGCTCACCGAACGGCTGGCAATAAATGGGGAATGTAACTATCCGCACCCCCTTGCCTATATCCGGTACGTAGGCGCAAAGCTCCCGACGAGTCCAGAATGAACACAGTCGGGTACCCGGATACTGCAAACCTGCGCGCGAGTTCTTGATTGTATTCCTGGCGCTCGGGGGATATAGGTATGTTTTGCGGGAAGTCAATGAGCACCGGAACAACGTAGCTATCAAGAAAGGTCTGGAAGCGATCGGTCTCTATCACCTCGACAATGAGCCGGTCACACCAGCCACACCAATCGGATCCTGCAAAGAAAACCAATAGCTGCTTGTTTTCTTGTTCGGCCTGCGTTGCCGCCTGTTCAAGATTCGTCTCCCACTCATATATGCTCCAGTCTTGCTGCTGTGCATGAAGCTGAGGGACGGCCGCTAAAAACAGTACAAGCGTCGTCGCAAAGGCCACGTTGGATTGAAAGCTGTTCTTTTTCATAACCATAATAGTATCCCTTTACGGGCCGGATGTTCAAGTTAACCCTATCCTTGATACAAAGCCAGCGCCGCAGTATCATAATAGTATGGGTGCGCAGGGTACGCGGGCGCAGGTAAATAAGTACAGGAGCAGACCGGTGAGGACAGCAGCGCGACTACGAAATGCAGTATGGGCCGTGTTCCTGGTGATGAGCGTGTCTGGCTTAACTTTTGCCTCGACCGACGGCCGGTTCACGATGGGTTTGCAGAATGGGGACATAAGCCTTAACCCCCTCACAAGCTTCACGTCTACCGAGGCTCAGATATTTACCGGCTTGTACGAAGGGCTCTTCATCTACGACCCAATTACGCTGCGACCTATTCCTGGAGTAGCCCGGAGCTGGGAAGTCAGCGAGGACGGCCTCACTTACAACTTCTTTATTCGGGAAAATGCGCGCTACTCAAACGGTGAGCCAGTGCGGGCCGAACATTTCCGGGAAACGTGGTTTGCCATGATCGAACCGGAACACGCCTCTGCGTACTCGTTTCTGTTTGACGTAATTGAAGGCGTAGCGGCCTATCGTGCAGGGGACGAAACCGATCGCAGTACGGTAGGGATTGAGGTCATTGCGGATACACAACTTGAGGTTCGTCTCCATGAGCAAGCACCGCACTTCCGACAGATGCTACCCCACCACAGCTTTGCGGTGCTGCATCCGAATGCGCTAGAGGAATTCCGCAACCTCGGACCCCGAGCCATAGACGAGACCACATTTATCGGAAATGGGCCCTTTGCCGTGGCCGAGTCCGGCGAACGTGAATTGCTGCTAAAACGCAACCCTCATTACTGGGATACCCAAAATGTAGCCTACAACGAGATTCAACTCCTTCTTGCCGACGATGCAGCCCGCCAGACTGAAATGTTCAATGAAGGCTATATCGATTGGATACACTCCGGTTACATGCTCTCCGAGGTTCGTTTTCGTGAAACTATTGTGGTAAACCCAATGTTCTCAACCAGTTACTTTTTCTTCCGCGTGGTTGATGAGCCATGGGACAATGCTCGTGTTCGGCGAGCGCTTGCACTTTTGGTACCCTGGGACACTATCCGCAATGAAGAGTTTCATTTCACGCCCGGGCACACGCTGGTTCCGCCTATTCCCAACTATCCCGCGCCGGAGGGCATACAACAACAGAACGTGGCAGCCGCGTTGGAACTGCTATCCGAAGCCGGATTTCCCGACGGTGAAGGACTCCCAGAGTTACTATTATTAACCCCAGGTGGGAGTGAGAATGAGCGAGTTTTTCAGATTCTAAGGAATAGTTGGCAAGAAAGCATCGGGCTGACTGTCTCCCACGAGGTGGTGCCGCACCCGCGGTATTACGACGCACTCAAAACCAATAAAAACTATACCCTGGGTTCCATCAGCTGGATTGGCGACTACGCTGATCCCCTCACCTTTCTGCAGCTATGGACTGCATCGAGTAATCTAAACGAAGCGGGTTTTTCCGACCAAGAATATGAGTCTTTATTACTTCAATCTGTACAGCAAACAGGCCAGGAACGTTACCAAACAATGGCCCAGGCCGAGTCTATACTTCTCGATTCGGCGGTGGTCCTGCCGGTTAACCACTCTCCGGCGGTAAACCTCATTGACCTTGAGTTCGTGGAAGGCTGGTTTCCAAACCCACTCGATATACATCCGTTTAAGACCATTCGCCCTGGAGAGCGACGGGCCGCCCCAGGCGTTATTCGATATACCCCTTAGTCCGCCGGGCTCACCCTGTTCTATTCGCTGTCGTGTGCGGGCCGCGGCGAAACCGGTTCAACGGATGGCATAACGCCAATAGCTGCAGGTGGAGGCACCGGGAGACCCGACAGTTGGAAGATCCATTTCTCTAATCGCTTTCGATGTAGCAATCCCAGAGCGGCAAGAAATGCACCAACACCATAAACAACTAGTACAACAGTAAACTGCCCATTAGCTACGGCGTTCCCAATAATAGAGCTGCCCAGAATACCTGGCGAGCGGGCGACAAGTGACACCAGCATGAAAGTGCCAGCCTTGATCGGCGTCACGCCTCCAATGAAGCAGAGTACATTCTTAGGAAATCCTGGAATAAGAAACAGAAACAGAAAACCAACCTGCGCCTTGGCTCCCACAGCAAGCGCGTAGACGCGTTCAAAGCGATTGTCTCCCACCACTGCCCGAACAAAGGGCACGCCCAAAAAGCGAGAGGTCACAAACACGGTGTAGTTACCGATTGCCAACCCAATAAGCGTATAGAGAAAGCCCCAGCTCCAGCCAAAGAGGAATCCCCCCGCAACTTGGGGGACATCGGTCGGTATGAAGAAGATCCAGGCCCGCACAACGTGAAAACCGATGTATGCAATCTGGACAACCGCACCGCGCTCTTCTAGAAACCCACCAAGCGCTTCCGGCGTACTGAGTATGAACCAGATCGCTTCACGATAGATCACAACCGGAATTATGATGCCGAGCAGAACGGCTGGAAACGCAATGAGTGCAACTAAGGGCCGCAGACCGGTCGCTGAGATTTTCATGTATCCTCCAGTAGAAATGGTTGCATCACCGGTCCCTTTGACGAGTCGGGCGAATTCGGTTATACTCCGCTGAATGAAGAAGACTGCAGGTAAACGTACAACCACGTTTAAAGATCAGCAGCAGATTGTCTACCCACTTCAAGGCGTTGGTCAGATTATATCGATCGAAGAGCGGGAGTTCAAAGGGCAAGAGTTGCTGTACTATGTGATTTATCTTGAGGTATCGGACATGACGGTTATGGTACCTGTCGACAAGGCTGAAGAGCTTGGCATACGTGCCATAGTTCCAAAAAAAGAAGCAGAG
>CAZQIK010000124.1:0-5493 GCA_964593085.1 uncultured Spirochaeta sp. | reverse complement strand
CTTGGCACGGGCCACCGCGTCACGAGCACGCAGTGCCTCAACCCCCTGCACCGAGCCAAAATTGGAGTAGGACAGCATAGCCAGGACCGGCTCGGTGTCGAACAGCCGCACAGTACGAGCCGTGAGTTCTATAATCTCAACTAGTTCTTCAACATTAGGATCGAGGTTCACCGCAGTATCTGCAAAAAAGAAGGTGCCTCGGCGACTGGTAATAACATCCATTGTCGCCACTCGAGCACCCGGCTTTTCCGGCCCAATAACATGGAGCACCGGCCGAATCACTTTCGGATACTCCTTGGTAACGCCTGAGATCATTGCATCCGCATCACCGAACTCAACCATGGCGGCGGCAAAGTAATTACGGTCGGTCATCATCTTTACTGCATCGTAACGCGTGACACCTTTTCGGTGCCGTAGTTCGTACAGCAGTTCTCCATACTGCTCGCAGAGCTCCGGCTCTTCGCGCGGCTCAATGATCGTGCAGTCGGCAATCCCCGTGAGACCGTGCTCCTCAATTAAATCTAATATCCGGGACTCGCTCCCTAACAAATATGGCTCCGCAATACCCTGATCCCGGGCAAGTTGCGCCGCCTTGAGAACATTATATGAGTCGGCCTCCGCAAACACCACACGCTTGGGGTCTCGCCGTGCCTGGCTCAAAATAGCGGTAATCAGCTTCTGCCCTATTCCTACTCGCGCCAGCAGCTCACTTTCATAGACACGCCAATCATCAATTGCGGCATGCGCTGCGCCGGACTCCATTGCCGCACGCGCGACAGCCGGAGCAACGCTAGTAAGCAGGCGCGGATCCAGGGGTTTCGGAATAAGATAGTCACGCCCGAACTCAATGCCATGTTGGAAGTACGCTCTTTGCACCGAGTCGGGTACCGGTTCACGCGCCAGTCCAGCAATTGCATGCGCTGCGGCAAGTTTCATCTCTTCATTGATAGTGTCGGCTACAACATCCAAGGCCCCCCGGAAAATGAAGGGAAAACCAAGCACGTTGTTTACTTGATTAGGACCATCCGACCTACCGGTAGCCATGATCACATCGGGGCGCGCTGATACAGCAAGCTCCCGTGAGATCTCAGGGTCTGGGTTGGCAAGGGCGAAAACGATCGGGTTAGAGTCCATACCTTGAAGGTCCTCAGGCTCAACAATTCCACCAGCCGAAAGGCCAAGAAGCATGTCTGCACCAGCAAGCGCAGTCTTTAGGTCAAGATCGACTCGCGTCGTCGCAAAGGGGAAGCGTGCATCATTGGAGTCCGTATCGTTACTGTTCACCACTCCATCTTTATCAAACAGCAAGATATTTTCACTGCGTACCCCCAAGGTCAGGAAGAAACCCAGGCAAGCTATCCCGGCAGCCCCTGCCCCAAGTGCAACAATGCGCAGATCCTCCATCCTTTTGCCAGCAACTTCAACTGCGTTCAGCAAGGCAGCCCCTGCAATAATCGCCGTTCCGTGTTGGTCGTCATGCATCACCGGGATTGTGCACTCTTCGCGGAGCCGACGTTCTATATAAAAACACTCAGGTGCCTGAATGTCTTCAAGATTGATCCCGCCAAAGGTGGGTTCAAGAGCTTTCACAACTTCCACAAACTTGTCAGGGTCGTTGCAGTCTAACTCAAGATCAAAAACGTCTATGCCGCCAAACTGCTTGAAGAGAACCGCTTTACCTTCCATTACCGGCTTCGCGGCCGCGGGCCCAATGTTGCCGAGGCCCAGTACCGCAGTTCCGTTAGTGATTACGGCAACCAAGTTTCCGCGCGCGGTATACCGATACGACTCCGCCGGGTTCTTAGCAATTGCCCGACACGGCTCGGCTACACCTGGAGAATACGCGAGCGAGAGATCATACTGTGAGGTCAACGGTTTAGTAGGGTGTATCTCGAGTTTACCGGACACCGGATGTTCATGATAGAACAGCGCCTCTGCGCCGAAATCTCGTTCATGCTCCGGTTCAGGTGCGTGGTTGCGTTCGGTTTTATCCATACCTAAAGTGTAGTGAATGAGATCAGAAAAAAATAGAGCCTGCGCGATTTACGCAGACTCTATGGGGTAGCTATTTCTTACGCGTACAATGCGTACAATGATTCACTCTTCTTCCCATTCACCACGACGAGTTTCACCTTCACGCGCGGGAATGCGGAAACGCTGACCAGGTTGTATTAGCCGTGGATTATCCGGATCCTGTATTACGTCCTTGTTTGCTTCATACAAGCGGCGCCACTGGAAGCCGTCACCATACACGAAGTCGTACTCGGCTATGCGCCAAAAGGAGTCACGCTGCGCCGGAATGCGTCGCACCGTGTAATACTGGGGCATCACATCTTCGTCGCCGCTTAACCCATCAAGCAACGCAAGCGACTCTTGGAAAATTCCAAATGCAGTTTCAAACTGTTCTTCTTCTACGAGATCACTGCCTTCATCAAACTTTTCCTGCGCTTCTTCAAAGCGGTCTGGATCATTTAATGGCTCTTCAATGTTACGCACACGAGTTATACGGCGTTCCGTGCTTGTTCGTGCACTTCGCGCACGATAGCCCCACCACAGTTGTCGTGCGGCTACCTCAGCTTGTCGCGCATATTCTTCAGCCTCTGCCGATAGTTCTACAGCTCGGCCATACTCACCCTCTTCAAAGGCTTCCTCTGCCTGCTGGCGCAGATCCTGAGCCTGTTGATACTCGGATGTTTGTCGGAGCAGATTCTGAGCAGGGAGCGATACCGCAAGAACCAACCCAAGTGCGCACAAAATTGCTAATTTCTTTTTCATCGGGGGTTCTCCTTATTCCTCTTCCTCAAGCTCATCTTCTTCATCTTCGAGTTCGTCCTCAAGTTCTTCAGCAGTACCTTCGGTCTGTGTTATTGCGCGATCTGCCGCGTCCATAGCCTCTCGGGCTCGGTCGCGACGTTCGGCTGCTACCTCGTAGGCCTGTTCGAAAGATTCACGAGCCCCACGATAGCCTTCAAGCGACGGAGTGAAATTGCGCTGATCACGTTCACTTTCCGCATTCGACAACATATTCTCCGCTTGTTCGTACGGTTCTGGCGCGCCACGCCGTGCACGCACCTCATCGGCTTGCCTCTGTGCGTCTTGGGCATCGCTGCGGGCCACATCAACCACATCTTCAAAGGCGCGATCTATTACTCGACGATAGCTTTCCGTTGCGTTACGATAATGATCAAGCGCCTCATCGGCTTCCAACTCGCCCGCTTCGTCTCCAAGAGCCAACTGCTCTTCACCCTGTTCAAAATCCGCTGGCGCGTACTGAGACAAATCGGCTTCGACAATCTTCTGTCGCAGCAACTCAGCCTCTTCACGCTGTGCTTGAACCCTGTCTTCCGCTGGCTGCGGCGGCACTTGTTCAAGTTCGGGCTCCGGCTCCGGCGCACTGGCGCAGGCCGTAAATATCAACGCTAACGCAGCCGCCAATAATGCGTACCTTGTGCTTTTTTTCATGCACTTCTCCTTTATAGTACTACTCATCTTACTACTGTAACGGTCATTTTTCTCATCAGAGCAATTTTTTGCATAGTCTTCCTAGCTTCAATGTACTAATACCACACGAAAGGTCAAATTTCGCGGGCTCCAGTGCTAAAGAACATTTCGCTCAGTGGCGCTTAATTTGCTACACCGGCAAGCTCTTGGAGTTGTTTGTACGAGAAAAACCCGCTCGAATGTCCATCACTCCAGGTTATTGCGACAGCGTAGTTGCCAATGGTTTGAACATCCTCCGCATGGATGTCGTCGGGAATTGAGTCGGGCTCAAGCCTCTTCTCTCCGGTATACTCATCTACACAGGCGGCGCAGCGACAGTCAAGCCGCAAAATCTTGTTTGGCACTTCAACACGAAGGTCTTCCTCACGCCAGTAGAGCCGCACCGATTCGGCGTCGTACCCCACCTCGGGCCGCTTGATGCCCTCGAGATTGGCTTTCCCCAAAGCACGAATGACGTTATCGACAGCGTGGGAGACATCGGTATTCTTGGGAGACGCTTCAAGTGTACCCCCATACTGCTCCGGCGATAGCGGCAACTCGGCCAGTACATCAATGCCAAACCGCTCCGATAACCGCTTTGCACCACCTTCGCCGAAGATGCGGTGCCGGGTGTTGCAATTCCCGCACTCAAAGTAGGACATATTCTCAATCACGCCAAGTACCGGGACGTTTACCCGATCAAACATCATGATGCCTTTTATTACATCGGCATACGCCAGTGCCTGCGGCGTAGTTACAATGACCGAGCCGCCAAGCTCAACCGCTTGCGTAATGGTGAGCTGAACATCACCCGTGCCGGGTGGCAGATCTAAAATGAGGTAATCGAGCGGTCCCCAAGCCACCTGATGCAGTAACTGCTGCACATACCCTGACACCATTGGTCCACGCATTATGGCCGGAGAGTCTCCTAAGAGAAAACCAAAAGACATAAGCGAGAGCCCACCCGCCTCTACCGGGATCATCATCTGCTGAGAGTCTTGATACAGTTGTTGCTCGTGTAAGTTAAAAAGAGACGGCACCGACGGCCCAAAAATATCGGTGTCAAGCAAACCTACTCGATATCCGCGTCCGGACAGCTCCCGCGCGATAGATGCCGCAACCGTAGATTTCCCTACCCCCCCTTTGCCCGAAGCCACCGCAATAATCGACTGCACTTCTTTCAACCCACTGTTTTCCACTTTTGGTGTGCGTTTCTTAACTGCACTGGTCATAGCCACCTTAACCGACTCAACACCAGGAACGGCGCCAACCTGCTGCTCGGCCTGCGTCTTGAATTGATCCTTGATAGGGCACGCAGGCGTAGTAAGCTGGATCGCAAAGCTCACCTGTGGGCCTTCAATCTCCAAGTTCCGAACAAACCCAAGCGAGACAATGTCCTGACCGAAGTCGGGATCTATGATATTTGACAGCGCATCCATTACGGACTGTTCGCTAATGCTCATGTTTTCCTCCTCATGATACTCCTCAGAGAATACCGAGCTCAGCCCCAATAAGGCAAGCGCCTTGATACCTCTGGAGGTTTGATACCCTGGACGAAAGCTCCATTATTTGACTATATTCTCCGGATGCCACGGAAGCCTACAGTGGGTGTTCGTGCGTTTAGATATTTTTTTATCTTGACGAAAGCTCGTATTTACGACAAAATCAGTCAAGGAGAACATCCATCATGACAGATAGCGAACGATACCGGATAGAGGCAAAAGCCCAAATCCTTAAAGCACTGGCACATCCTACACGACTGTTCATTATTGACAAGCTCAACCTGCGGGAGCACTGTGTGTGTGAATTAACCGAACTTGTAGGGGCAGACACCTCGACCGTGTCCAAGCATCTTTCAATTCTCAAACATGCGGGGCTCGTAGAAAGCAGAAAGGATGGAACCATGGTGCATTACTCGCTCACGGATGAGTGCATAGTGAAATGTGTGAGCTGCCTTGGCAAGATTGCCCACCGGCAACTTGAGAGGCAGGTTGCTTGCTTAACAGAAAATGC
>CAZQIK010000123.1:0-5543 GCA_964593085.1 uncultured Spirochaeta sp. | reverse complement strand
GGGCAACCACCAAAATGCCGCATCTAGAAAAAGGAAAGTCGAGCTCACGTTGCAGGCGGTCGTACATAAGGTTGCCACGGATCTCAAGCCGGGTCTTTAAATACTTGGGACTATGATGAAATCCACCGTGAATAATTCCGGAGTTGGCCTTGGAGACGCCAAAGGAGACATCGGCTTCTTTCTCAATAAGTGCAACCTCGGCCTCATAGGCCGAGAGTTGGCGTGCAATGCAAGCACCACTGACTCCCGCCCCGATAATTGCTATATCGACCTTGGTGCGGTCGCCTGCAGCATTGCTTTTACTCTGCACGGGGTAAGCTCCTGGGTTATTGAGTTAGTGATCTATGCCGCGAAAGCAAGATAAGCCGTTTGTATTGGTGGACTGTCTTAGTATGCCATGGAATTCCTCAGCTGTAAAACTCTATACAGTGTCACAACCTTAGATTATAATGAGCGCTATACTCCTAAATCCAATGAATACATCGGTTGGCCCGTCTCGGCGCCGGTCTAAAGAAACTTAAGAGGATGAGTCTATGAAAATGATGTATGGAATGCTTATGGCACTTACGCCTGCAGTGTTGTGGGCAACCTATGCTTTTGGCCCGCAGGCATTGGTGCGGGTACTCGCAGGGGTTATTGCGGCCGTTGCAGCAGAGGCGCTCTTCCAGAAGCTAACTCACCAGAAAATTACTTGGAAAGATGGGAGTGCAGCTGTTACCGGAATGTTGCTTGGGATGGCTGTGTCCATCTCAACCCCGTGGTACGCAGTGTCGGTCTCGGCAATATTCGGGATTATAGCCGGTAAGCAGCTGCTTGGCGGCTTTGGTAAAAACCTCTTCAATCCGGCAATGTATGGCCGTCTGTTCTATTTATTTGTCTTCCCCGACTCAATTCTACCTTGGCGAATGCCATTTGACTTGAGCACCTCCGCAACTCCGCTTGAGGTTCTTCGTGAGACCGGTGCGCCAGGAGGATTTGCGCTTCTTGACATGTTCCTGGGCCGGATTCCTGGAACCATTGGTGAGATCTCAACTCTCGCGCTGATTCTTGGGTTTTCATTTTTGGTGTATCGCAAGTTTGTGCGCTGGAGGATACCTGCAGCTGCATTCTCGGTCGTTTTGGTTTTGGCTCTTGTCGCGGGGCACAACCCCTTGTTCTATTTCTTTGCTGGTAGTCTTATGGTCGCGGCCTGTTTTATGGCTACCGACCCAATGAGCTCACCGCGTTTTCCAAAAGGTCAACTGCTGTTTGGTGCAGGTGTTGGCCTCATCATAATGATGATGCGATGGTTCGGTTGGCAGACGCCCGGTGCGTATGAGTTCACGGAGGGCTCCACCTTTGCAGTTCTGACCATGAACTTATTCGTCCCCACTCTTAATAAGAAGTTCAAGCCTGCTCCGAAGAAGTAGTTCTTTGTCGAGCGCGATACATGCGGAGGTTATACAATGCCTGAGAGTTCTTTAATTCGAGCCATATCTGTAGTAGTGGTCATGCTTATCATTGGTTACGGCTGGTTTCCTATAGGCTTCTCACGTCTCAAAAAGAAGGGAACAGAAGAGTCAGCAGCGCGAAAGCAGGCTAAGCTACAAGCCAAGAAATACTCCATAATCGGCGCCTTTCTTTATATGGTGTTTATGTTGAGCTTAGTGCAGCTGTTCCTGTGACCTAACAGCCCGCCGTCCATCCGGCGGCATGGGCCTATGGGGCAGTCCTGTCTATGGTCATCTACGGTCGTCTATGGTGCTGAGTCATGACCTACTGCGACACAATTAAAACGCTGCCGCCGGAACGCAGGGCGCTGCACGCCGCGTATCATGACCGGAGCTACGGCTTTCCCCTTCACGACGACAACGAGCTTTTCTGTCGCCTGGTGCTTGAGATCAACCAGGCGGGCTTAAGCTGGGAGCTCATGCTCAAGAAGGAAGCTGGTTTTCGCCGGGCCTATGATGGTTTTGACATTGCCACTGTTGCCGCTTACGGTGATGAAGAGCGCACACGCCTACTGTCGGACGCGGCAATCATTCGCAACCGCCTCAAGGTAGATGCTGCAATAGCCAATGCCAAGACCATTCGCACCCTACAGGAAAGCCATGGCTCCTTTGAAAACTGGCTTGAGTCCCATCACCCCCTGCCAAAAGAAGAATGGGTAAAACTGTTCAAGCAGCAGTTTCGCTTTACCGGCGGTGAGATTGTGGGCGAGTTCCTCATGAGCATTGGCTACCTTCCCGGCGCTCACGCCGATGACTGCCCGGTTTACCAAGAAATTCTACAACACAATCCTCTCTGGACTCGGCGCACGTGAGATACACCGGCCTCTGCGTCTGCAGCGGGGAGTTGTCCGGCACCAACGGCATTGACCGTTCTACAGCTCACCCAAGAGAGCCTCGAAGCCAGCTAGATTTCGCTCCCACTCGATAACGTAGTGCGTGGTTAGTTCAACGGTGATGTTGCGGTGTCCAATCCGGTAGAAATAGTCGTCTGAGGAGCCGGTGATATCGTCTTTGTCCTCGGCCTCCGCCTCTGCAGCCGGATCGGGGGGATCGGGGCGTTCCACGCGGTATCTACTGGCTCGCCCGTAAGCCTCGGCAAGGTGCAGGGACGGCGCCCATCCTTCCTCCGCACCGCTGTACCACAAGAATGCGCCAGCGCTCTGATAGAAAACACTTGCCGCTGGCTCTACCTCCTGGAAGTAGTCCCGCACCGCTTGCGTTTCGGGTTCGCTGAAAGGCGCGCTTCCGGCATCGACAATTGTATTGCGCCAGGTTGACTGCGGTCGCCAGTCTCCGTCCCAGTTGCGGTTAAGATCAACACCGTTAGCATTAAAGCGCCCTGGCCGGGCATCCACGGCGCGAAAATCAAACTCTTCAAGCGGTGTCCCGCCGGTGATGTGGTAAAGACCGTCCGGGTTCATGTTCTCGATGATGTGTAAGGTGAAACGCTCCGGCAACCGCTGCGGGTCGTCGCCATAATGGGCCAGAAAGCGGCGCGCTAAGGCTATGGAATTGGCCTCGTAGCCACCATGAATGCCACCGACGATAATCACATCCACCGGACCGTCGCCTATGACGTGGGCCGCAATGGGGCGCCCTTCCACCGACCGTCCAATGATCCGCTCCTGCCCAGCTGCGATTGCTGGCTGTAGGAGCGCTACTGAAAGTACTGCGAATATCAAAACCGGAAGTATTGGTTGTCTCATTCCATGAATATAATCACGGTTTCGGCTGGCGCCCACTCTGGCGCCAATGCCCGTTACACATTAGGCGGACGCCCACCCTGGCGCCCAAAGCTGGCCGCTTGACCTTTCGGTGATGTGGGTGCACGTTATGATTCATGGCGGGCGAGAAGACAACTATGGTGGCACTGGCGGCTCTTTGCTGGGGTTTAGCTGGTGGGATTGGCGGTATGCTGATAGACCGTGGCTGGGGTGCCTTTGTTGTATCGTTCTATCGTGGTGCCATAGGTCTGGTTCTGGTGCTTATCTGGCTTGGACTGCGCCCGTTCGGTAGCGGGTTGAAAAGTCCTTGGTTGTGGTTCTGGTCGGCAGTTGCAGGACTCGGCGTAGCAGGCAACTTTTCGTTCTATTTTGTGAGTATTGAGCAGGGGAGTGTGGCGGTTGCGGCGACCCTCATGTACTGCGCACCGGTATTCGTGTATCTCATGTCGTTTGCACTTAAGTTTGAAAAGCCTACCCTACAGAAGTGGTTTGCGATAGCGGTGGTACTGTTGGGTATTGTGTTACTTACAAAGGTATACGATCTCGGTGCAAGTACCATCACACCAATTGGTGTAGCTGCCGGGCTACTTGCTGGGCTGTCCTACGCAATCTTTATTTTTGGCTTTAAGTATGCGGCACCACACGGTAGTCCTCAGGCTATTCTCTCGGTGGCCTTTGCGGTTCTTGCGGTCATTCTCATCGTGCCAAGTAATCCCGCCCAAACCGTTGCTGCCCTGCAAACACCGGACTGGCCGCTGTTCCTAACGATAGGGATGCTTGGTGCCGGATTTTCCTTCGTCTTTTATATCATTGGTCTGAATTATACGGTACCCGCCGTGGCCTCAATTGTGGCAATGGTCGAGCCGGTAACGGCCTCGGTGTTTGGCGTTGTGTTTTTGCGGGAGCAGCTAGCTGTCTCGCAAATCGTGGGTATGGCGCTGATACTGATCACGGTAACCGCCCTGAGTATCCAGTCGAGCTCCTCATAGGGTCTGATCCGGCGCGAGAACGTGGCGGTACGCTCATGAAAAGGCCCTCGGATACAGGATCCGAGGGCCGGAAAGAGTGATTGCCCGGAGGCGTACCTGCCATGAGGCAGGGTGAATGGACGTGCTTTATTGTAAAGCTATTTCGCCAGCTTGCCAGCAATTTCGGCAACGTGTTTGCCTTGGAATCGCGCACCGGCCAGTTCGTTCTCGCTTGGCATGCGGCTGCCGTCGCCACCAGCAATTGTGCTTGCACCATAGGGGGTACCGCCGGTGATCTCATCCAATGTGGTTAGCCCTGCAAAGGAGTAGGGTAGCCCCACAATTACCATTCCATGATGGAGCAATGTTACCTGTGTCGTCAGGATGGTCGACTCCTGTCCACCGTGTTGCGTTGCGGTGGAAGCCATGACGCTCCCCACCTTTCCAACAAGTGAGCCGTTGGCCCAGAGTGGTCCGGTGGAGTCCAAGAACATTCGCATCTGACCAACCATGTTGCCAAAGCGAGTAGGGACACCAAAGATTACCGCGTCTGCAGCGGCCAGATCATCAGGTGAGGCGACAGGCACACTGGAAAGCTTTTGCTGCGCCTCGGTCGCACCCATTGCTTCAATTACCTCGTCCGAGAGAAGCTCCGGGACTCGCTTTATCTCAACGGTCGCTCCCGCCTCTTTGGCTCCCTCGGCGGCGGCTTTTGCCATTTCATACATATGTCCGTAGGTAGAGTGAAAAACAACTAATACATTCATGAATTTTCTCCTTTGCTCATGTGAGCTTGTACTGCCTTCCCCAGCTTTATGCTAAGGTGGGTCAGGGTTTCTTGTTCATCTAGTGTGAGTGAGGAGGCCGCATCTGCAAACCCCGAAGCAATCTTTGGAAAGTAGCCTTGGATCAGGTGCAAGCCAGCGGTTGTGAGCTTAATCACAACGTAGCGCCGGTCCTGCTCCTTGGCACTGCGTTCCACCAGACCGCGGTTAACTAAGCGCTCGATCACAACGCTCACGTTACCCTTGGTCTTCAGTAGCTTCTCGCCAACTTCCGCCTGGCACATCGGCCCGAGATGGTACAGTGCCTCCAGGACGCCAAACTGCGTCAGCGTTAAGGCGTCGGGCAGCGGTGCATACTGCAGCGCACCCTTCTGCAACCAATCCGCGGACCGGGTCAGCGCAATGAAAAGATTCAGTGCACGTTGCTCATTGTCTGCCCCAGCGTGTTTGGTTGGCACAGCACCCTCCGTTTCAGGCTTCGGAAATCTTGACGGCTCATCTACAAGCAGATAGTTCAACATAGAACGTTCAATGTTAAACCAAATGTCGTCATGCTTACGGTAGCAGTCAAGCATT
>CAZQIK010000122.1:0-5570 GCA_964593085.1 uncultured Spirochaeta sp. | reverse complement strand
GTAGGGCCATTTCGCAGTAGGGCTGGCATTGGGCTGCGCGGTACCCTTTCGGACTCCAACCAAGGAGAGCCTACGGGTCGTCCCGATCCTTTTGGGGCATCTAATGGCGTGGCGCTTTCTTTTCCAGTCGAACTGAGTCATAGAGGCGTTTACTTACGCGCTGCGCCTGAGTTGGGCTCCGCCTACCCACGCCCGTCCTATGTAGCGGACGACGCAGATGCGCTCTTGCTGTTCTTCGCAGCCAGAGTTGCGCTTGCAGTTGATGTAGGATATCTCAATGCAGCCCTCAGTTGGACATGGCGCAGTGATCTAGAAGAGGATCCTTTTGCACGTACTGTTCCAGACACTGTGCTTGCCGAGTTTCAGCTGCTCATACCAGGAACTGTGGTCTTTATTCATGCTGCAGCCGGTTTAGACTACGTGCCCGGGAAAAATCACGCTGCACTCGCTTCGGCTGGACTCGGAGTGCTCTATTAAGTCAAAGATTAAGGTAAATAAACACCAGGACGAGAAAGCTAAGGCCCAACACAACAATGGCCACAAGAAAAAACCATGGCGGAAGCTGTAGTCCGGCAGGCGCAGTACGCTTGTTCCGCGAGCCAAGGCTAAACTCAAATGCCGTTTCTTGTTGCTCCGAGTCGACGGTACCGCCTGCATAACCACACCGCGGGCAGCCATGGAGGAACAACTCCCCCGCTCCGGAGAACGAACACTTTGGGCAGCGAACTGCAGAGAAAAAACTGCCACAATGAGTGCACACGCGTGCGCTAGACTTCACTTCTTTACCACAATGTTCGCAGAAGAATCGCGCTTCTTTCATGGGTTAGTCACAGCTTTGAGTCAGAAAGACAACTGCGCCGGAAATATCGTCGCGTGATGAAACTCTTCGTATCGACCGCCGTCAAAGTATGAGCTGCGAAGGTCAAGTGACAGTTGCTCAAAAGGTATGTCACCAAGGTCAGACGGCAAGGTCTCTATAGGAATTCTGGCTTCTACATAAAAGGCACGGCGCAAGAAAGTTCCTACCACCCGAGGTTCATTGTTATAGATACTCCAAAGGACCACTGGGCCGGAGTTCTCGGAGACCGGGATCTCTATTGTGAACTCTGCCGAATCAACATCGCGACTGGGATAAATGTACAGATTCAGCGAAAGTCCTGCCGCCGTTTCACTGCGAGTGGAAAAGAGAAGCAAGATATCGTTGTCCCGAACTTCAGCCTTTACACTTTCAAGCCGTGTGCCGCCACGTCCCCAGAACAGGGAACGCTCGATCATTCGGTGCTCACGGTCAGCCTCAGTCTGTAAGACAAATTCCGCTGGCCTGTGATGCTCAGGAAAGCGGAGGATCGGCTCCGAATTCTCCCAATTGTAGTACTGAAAGAACGGAGCCGCCATTAGCGGTAAGGAAAACCCAAGGAATAGCACTAATACTGCCGGTACTGTCACTCGTTTCATATTAATTTATCGGCGTTGTTGTGCTGACACTTCACTTCTTACGAATCATCAATACCGTCAGATCATCGTACTGTTCATCTTCCTGCAGTGCATCGTAGTACCGGTAAAAAACATCTTCCCTGATTGCGGTTGCCCTGTCTTCACCTTCCTGCGTGCTCACTTTATGTCCGAAGTACTGCTCGTATTGTGAGAAATACTTGGCAAGGTAGTCGTCGACGACCTTATCCACCTTCACGACATCATCTTTCGCGGGATTCTTGGGTTTATAGCAGCGAAAGATCTTTTCAACCGCCACAAGCGCCATAGTGAAGTCTCGTGCGGTGTACGGACATTGTTGAAACCCAAAATCAAGCTGTTCATCCGATAGTTCCTGCAGGAGACGGTACGGTCTCTTGTGTCCTACCGCATTAAGGATTTCATGGATTCGCGGAATGCCAAACTCTTCATCGGCCTGCCCCGGGAGGATGTCGGCCCGCACTCGCTTATTCTCCACATCTGACTCGGTAATGGTGTAAAGCTCTTCATTGTCACCGCGAAATACGCGTTTTGATTCCTCAATTCCGTCGGTGAAGAATACTAATACATCATTGGTCTCGAGCGTCAGATGGTATTCAGGAAAGCGAATCGGCATGTCGTAACTGGCAAAAACTCCAGCAGCTGGTGTTTTATCCATACTCAACTGTTCGGTATGACCCTTATTGGCTCGGTACAGATGCAGCTGATTATCCCCGGCGTTCGCCAGCACAATTTTTCCGGTCTCAATGTTCAGTATTCCGACTGTGAAAGCCGCAAATCGGCCCTGGAACCCCCGTTCTGCGATAAGGTCGTTGATACGGAGCACCAACGGTTCAAGCTTGAGGCCTGGTGACTTGAGCTTCCAGTTCTTGAAATGGTCGAGAAAAATTGTTGCAACCTCCACCATGATCAGCGATGCGGCAACACCTTTACCGGCAACATCGCACTTGATTATAGCAAAATGCTGCTCGTCAAGCTTTTGATAATCATAGTAGTCACCAGACACACCCTTTGCCCCTTCGTAGTACCCAAAAAACTCAATCTGGGGTAAATCAGTAGCGCCGGTAGTTTGTTTCTCACCATTAGCAGCCGGTTCCAGCGGAATGAACCGTTTCTGCACCTCTTTACCGAGGGTAAGATCCTTGTTTGCTTTTGCTGCTTCTACGAGTCCATGCGTCATTGAGTTGATGGTATCGGCCAGCGCAGCCAGCTCGTCGCGCGAAGTTACGTTTATCGTATGATTTTCAAGTTTGGCTTTGTCCTCAGTATCACGAATGAGCTCAACACCCGCAACAAGCCGCTTAATTGGAATAACAACGATTGTCGCAAGAAGAATAGCGCCAATAATACCAACAAGTAGCGCAGCGGCTGCAACAAACAAGGTTGTTATAATTAACTCACGGGTAGCGGCCGCGATATCCTCCAAAATGAGCTCGGTAGATACTCCCATTCGAACCATCCCTCGAAAATAGCGAGCATCCGGGCCCGACTCGCCAACCGCGCGAAACAAGACCGGTTTGTAAAACAAATACTCGGTGTCCTCCCGGCTCAGGTCTGACGGGTCGAACTCAGGATAACTAAAGAAATCATCCCCGACAGCTGCCAGCACATCGGCCACCCGTTCCTCGAGCTCCTGCCGAGTTTGGTCGATTTCTGCAAGTTCCGCCTCTGCTTGTGGCGTACCGATGAGGACGAGCTCGCTAATGCGGTCCGTAAACTGGTCGATTTGCTCGGGAATATCACCCAGCTCCTCCCGAGCACGCTCATTGATACTTGCTTGCAGTTCCAAAACTTCGTCACTAATAACATCTTCGATCTGTGACCCTCCGCCCGGTTGATATATCTCAGTGCTTAGTTCGGGGCGAATACTTCGACCCGGCGCAACGGACTCTTCCGTCGCATAGTTTAGAATAACCGGATCATTCGTGGCCCAAATGTGGTCGAACTCGGTCGCAGCTACGCCTGCGCCGGTAATCGTAATGTACTGTACCTCGTCCATTACACCAGTCTGTCGAGTAAGACCGGCAAGTTCGATGGTGTTCTGCTGTGGTGCATCCAGCAGTTGTGAGGACTGGGTCACTAAGCTGTCAAGTAGTACCTCAACGCGTTGTTCCAATCCGCGAGCGAGAATATCTTCTTGCCTTTCGAGCGCCGCCGAACCAAGAAAGTACGCGACCATTGCGACAACGGTTACAACCAGAACTACAACAAAGACGGCAAACTTAAAACGCAGTCCCCAAATGTTCAATTTCATGGTGCGTAGTATCTCCTTCTTTTTTCGCGGCGGCAGCGTTGTGCCGGTGATGAGTGCCTTTACCTCTAAATCGAGGAGCCGACTTTCGGCAGCTAAGGACGCCATACGGGTACCTGAAACCGCAAGAACAAATGCGACTAACAGCGCGACAAGACTCCCTAACAATGTCTCAATGGGCATAAGCCGTCGTGCAGTTTGACGCCGAAAATAGCTTGGAATATAGCGGCCGGAAAAGTCACCAAAGGTGACCGTACCGGCCTCTTCCAACTGGACGGAACGTGAGCTAAAGCGCACTCCTCGCTCGGTATGCACTAGCCCTACACGATAAGCGCCTGTATCTACTATATCTATGAGGGGCCCCTCAATGCGCCCGTTGCTAAACACCTCGAAAGCATCTTGTCCCGAGCGGAACACATAGTCGTACGGAGGTTCACCATCACGGTCTAAGACCACCTCGCTAATAGTACCGCGGGCTGTAAATCCTCGCCCGGCTACGGTGAGGGCATAACGGCCTAAGCGATCACGCGTGGTCGAAACATTCCATATCTCGGTAATAGGAATGTACTTGTTGGTGCGAAAAATCAGCGTCTCTGGGTCGCCCACATTGCCTACATCGTCAATTGCGGCCACCTGAAGAGCCCATGTACCGTTGTCCACGTTCGTTCGAGACAGTGCCGGTTGTCTAGCGTTTACAGACGGGGGTGGCGCTGTAAGATTGAGTTCTTCGGGGTCGTCTACCGGCAGTCCAACCGGACCTATTCGTTGCAAACGCACGGAGTACCCGGCAATTACCGACTCATCTTCCTCAGGCTCCCAGTTGATGCGGAAGGTATTGCTTACGAGGAAATTATTTTCATCTCTTGGTACGTCTGCAAAGGATGGCGGATCCGGTGGGCGCGTGACCCGCGTATAGGAAATTGTTGCAGGTTCGCTCCAGTTACCCGCGTTATCTTGCGCCACAATGCGAAAATACCAGTCACCATCTTGATCGACCTCAACCGCAGCTTGCTGCACCGCTGCGTTATACCGTGGGATACGTGGCACGGGAGCGTTTGGGTCCTGGCTCACGACGTAATTGTAGGCACGGATCCCTGAGGCATCGGACGCAGGCCTCCAAGCAACCTCCATACGTGAGGCGCGCGACCGCCCGCCTGCCGGAAAGTTACGCGCTACGGGACGTGGAGGATCAACACGTTGATCCGGTTCCAAGTAGACCAAGTTCGTCGCATCGGCAGTTCGGCGACCTTGCCAAAACATGTGCATGCGTCCACGGAAAGTAAAGGGGTGCCCAAAGCGCGAAACTGCAACCCCTTGACTGACATTACGCTCCTGCCAGAATGCACCCTCACGGCGCGCAATATACACCCGGCTACTGCCTTGGGGATTATCAAACCAACTCAAAATGACTTCATTCCTGTAGACGAAAATACGAGGGAAACTATCGATGCGCTGTCGAGTTGTTACCGCCTCAGCTTCGTCGGCCAACAAGCCCCCTGGCGTGAGGCTGGAGTAATATATCTGGGTATTCGTTCCACTCAACGGGCGCTCCCAAGCCATGGCAAGTCCGTCAGGGACTACCTCAAGATGCACTCGTTGGTTGTCGTAAGCATCTGCATTCTGTGCCTCTCCTTCATTATAAAAGGTGGTTAGCCTCTCGGCCGGGCTCCAGCTGCGCCCACCATCATCACTGTACTTGGAGTAAAGCTGGTAGGTAATGCGTTCTGCCGGATTAATTCCTTGGAAGACGACAACATCTCGGCCGTCGTATGACGAGTGGCTCGGAAGAAAGTTCAATCCAACTTGAGGATTATCCTCCAAGGTGAAGAAATCGCTCCATGTTCCCTCA